>DOWQ01000572.1 GCA_003519485.1 Streptomyces sp.
CCCCCGGCGGCGGGACCGGGGCGCCCGGGAGCCGTACGACCGCGACCGTGCCCCCGCCCGCCGCCGGTCGCAGCGACACCTCGCCGCCCGCCTGCCGGACCGTACGGTCCACGATCGACAGGCCGAGCCCGGAGCCGGGCAGGCCGCGGGCCGAGGGCGAACGCCAGAAGCGTTCGAACACGTGCGGCAGCTCCTCGGCCGGCACCCCCGGGCCGTGGTCGCGGACCGTCAGCTCGCCGCGGGCCAGCCCCACCTCGACCACGCCGCCCGGCGGGCTGAACTTCACCGCGTTGTCGAGCAGGTTCACCACCGCGCGCTCCAGGGCCGCGGGCTCGCCCCAGCCGTACCAGGGAGCCAGCTCCGCGGTGATCGTCACGCCCGATCCGCGCGGCCCGCTCCACCGCGCGCTCGGCGATGTCGTGCAGCGCGACCACCTCCAGCCGTGCGCTGCCCGCCGCGACGTCCGGCCGCGACAGCTCCTGGAGGTCACCGATGAGGGACCCCAGCTCCAGCATCTGCGCCCGCACCGAGGTGAGCAGCGCCCGCCGGTCCTCCTCGGGGATCGCCCGGCCGGTCTCCTCGCTGCGCACCATCAGGTCGATGTTCGTGCGCAGCGAGGTCAGCGGCGTACGCAGCTCGTGCCCGGCGTCCGCGATCAGCTGCTGCTGCCGGTCGCGGGACGAGGCCAGCGCCGCCGTCATCGCGTTGAAGGAGCGCGACAGCCGGGCGATCTCGTCCTCGCCGTCGACCGGGATACGGACCGCGAGGTCCTCCGTACGGGCCACGTGTTTGACCGCGCCGGTGAGCCGTTCCACCGGTCTCAGCCCGGTGCGCGCGATCCAACGGCCCGCCGTGGCCGCGCCGAGCACGCCCACCCCGGCGACGGCGGTGAGCAGCAGCGCGAGCGTGTCCAGCGCCCCGTCGATCTCGCTCAGCGGCCGGGAGACGGACACCGCGTAGCCGGGCGGCCCGGGCCGGTCCGCCACCCGTATTGTCAGCACCCGTACGGCCTTGCCGTCCTCCGTGCTGCCGTCGCGCAGCACCTCCTCCCGGACGCCGGCGGCGACCTCCGCGTCCTCCGCCGCCACCTCCACGGGCTGCGAGTTCGGCCCGACGCAGCGCTTGCCGTCCGCCGCGACGACCTGGCCGCTGGCGATGCCCGGCAGCACGTCCTCGTCGGTCGGCGGGTCGGTGTCGCGGCAGTTGCGCACGGTGTCGGCCAGATAGCCGGGCGGCACCCGGATGTTCTGCAGCGTGGTGTCCAGCTCGTCACGCAGCTGTTCCCGGGTCAGCAGCCAGCAGGCGACGGCCGACACGGCGACGGCGACGGCCACCGCGACCGCCGTCAGCAGCGTCAGCCGGGTGCGCAGCGAGAACCGCCGGAGCGGGGCGGCCGGGTTCACGGCGAGTCCGGCCCGCCGTCGCGGCGCAGCGCGTATCCGACACCGCGGACGGTGTGCACGAGCCGGGGTTCGCCCGCCGCCTCGGTTTTGCGGCGCAGGTACATCACGTACACGTCCAGGGAGTTGGAGCTGGGCTCGAAGTCGAATCCCCAGACCGCCTTCAGGATCTGTTCCCGGGTGAGCACCTGGCGGGGGTGCGCGAGGAACAGCTCCAGCAGCGTGAACTCGGTGCGCGTCAGCTTCACCTGCCGCTCGCCGCGGAAGACCTCGCGGGTGGCGAGGTCCATCCGGAGGTCGGCGAAGGCGAGGGTCTCGGCGGGCTGTTCCGGGCCGCCGGCCGTCGCGTACGAACTGCGGCGCAGCAGGGCGCGGACGCGGGCCAGCAGCTCGTCCAGCTCGAACGGCTTGACCAGATAGTCGTCGGCGCCCGCGTCCAGGCCGGTGACCCGGTCGCCGACCGTGTCCCGCGCGGTCAGCATGAGGATCGGCACCGTCCGGCCCGCGGCGGGCGGGCGGCGGGCCGCCGTGAGCCCGTCCATCCGCGGCATCAGCACATCGAGCAGCACCAGGTCGGGGTCGTACGCCTGCGTCCTGTCGAGCGCCTCCAGGCCGTCGACCGCGGTCTCGGCCGCGTAGCCCTCGAACGCGAGGCTGCGCCGCAGCGCGTCGCGCACGGCGGGCTCGTCGTCGACGATCAGGATGCGCGGCTGGTCTTCGCCGGGCTCATCGCTGCACTCCCTCGTTCCGGACAGGGAAGCTCAGATTCCCACAGCGTCCCCGCTGCCACCCGGCGCGTGGCTCCTGCGGGCGGCGCGGGCGAGGTCCGGACCAGGACAGAAACCGGGACCGAGGCCGTACGGACCGCGCGGGCCCGCCATCAGCCGCCGTCGCCCGCGCAGGTCGTCCATGACCCGCTTGACGTCGTTGACCGGGATGGCGAACCCGAGACCGACGCTGCCGCGCCGTCCGCGCCGCCCGCCGCGGAGCTGGGCGCGTACATGGCCGCGGGTACGCACTGTTGTCGGTCATGTCTCCGACCCTGCGTGCCGAGGAGGAGAACTCTCTGAGGACGGCCCGAGAAGTCCGACAGAAGGGCGTATGCCCGATATAAAACCGACCGGTACGGAACGCGGCCGTCCGCCCGCCGGGCTACTGCCCGCAGCCGCAGGACTGGCGGACCACCAGCCGGGACGGGAACTGCTTCAGCCGCTCGCGCCGCGACCCCGCCACCCGCAGCGAGTCGTCCAGGACGAGGTCGACCGCCGCCCGCGCCATCGCCTCGCGGTCCGAGGCGACCGTGGTCAGCGGCGGGTCGGTGAGAGCGGCTTCCTTCACGTCGTCGAAGCCCGCCACGGCCAGCTCGCCCGGCACGTCGATGCGCAGCTCGCGCGCCGCGCGGAGCACGCCGATCGCCTGGTCGTCGGTGGCGCAGATGATGGCCGGCGGCCGTTCCGGCCCGGCCAGGAGTTTCAGCGCGACCTGATAGGCGTCGTAGCGGTTGTACGGGGCCTGGAACAGCCGGCCCTCGATGGACCGCCCGGCCTCCCGCATGGCCCGCCGCCAGCCGTCGATGTGGTCGGCCACCGGGTCGCCGATCACCGGGGTCGACTCGACGCCGCCGAGGCAGGCGACGTACGGGTGGCCGTGCTCCAGCAGGTGCCGGGTCGCGAGCTGCGCCCCGCCGACGTCGTCGGTGACGACGGCGACGTCGTCGATGGCGTCCGGGCGGCGGTGCAGCAGCACGACCCGGGCGTCCCAGGCGTCTATCTCGATCGCGGCGTGCTCGCTGGGCCCCTGGCTGATGAGGATCAGACCGGAGACGCGCATCCCGAGGAAGGCGCGCAGGTAGTGCACCTCGCGCTCGTCCAGGTAGTCGGAGTTGCCGACCAGGACCATTTTCCCGCGGTTGGCTGCGGCCCGTTCCACGGCGTGCGCCATCTCCGCGAAGAACGGCTGCCGGGCGTCCGGCAGGATCAGCCCTATGAGGTCGGTCCGCCGGCTGGCCATCGCCTGGGCGACCCGGTCCGGCCGGTAGCCGAGCTCCTTGATCGCGGCGAGGACCCGCTCGCGGGTGGCCGGGGCGACCGGCCTCGGTCCGTTGTTGATGACGTAGCTGACCACCGCGGTCGAGGTCCCCGCCAGCCTTGCCACATCGTCACGCGTCACCTTGGCCACGCGCCGCAGTCTACGCGGGCGAAGTCACCCCTTGGCGGGGCGTGCGCCAGCGGTGCGTGCGCCTGGTCCTGACTCCGTGCGCCGCCCGTCCACCGGGCCGGGCTCTGCCGTGCGGGTGACGTCCTTCCGGGCCCTGACCTCGGCCTCGATCCTGGCCCGGGCATCGGCTTGCAGCTTCGCCTTGGCGTCGGCCTTGGCCCGCGCCTCCTCGGCGGCCCGCTCGACCTTGTCGGGGACGACGAAGCGGTAGCCGACATTCCGGACAGTGCCGATCAGCGACTCGTGCTCGGGGCCGAATTTCGCCCGGAGCCGCCGCACGTGCACGTCCACGGTGCGGGTGCCGCCGAAGTAGTCGTAGCCCCAGACCTCCTGGAGCAGCTGGGCGCGGGTGAAAACCCGGCCGGGGTGCTGCGCGAGGTACTTCAGCAGCTCGAACTCCTTGAAGGTGAGGTCGAGGATCCGGCCCTTCAGCTTCGCGCTGTACGTCGCCTCGTCGACCACCAGGTCGCCGCTGCGGATCTCCAGCGGACTGTCGTCGGCGGTGCCGTGCTTGCGTCCGGTGGCGAGCCGCAGGCGCGCCTCCACCTCGGCCGGCCCGGCGGTGTCGAGCACCACGTCGTCGACGCCCCAGTCCGCGGTGACGGCGGCGAGCCCGCCCTCCGTCACGACCAGGATCAGCGGGGAGCCGATGCCGGTGGAGCACAGGAGCTGGCAGAGCGAGCGCACCTGGGGCAGGTCGCGGCGGCCGTCGACGAGGATCACATCGGCGCCGGGGGTGTCCACGAGGGCGGGCCCCTCGGCGGGCGCCACCCGCACCTGGTGCATCAGCAGGCCGAGCGCGGGGAGCACTTCGGCGGACGGCTGGAGCGCGTTGGTCAGCAACAGGAGGGAGCTCATCGCAGGCCCCTTCCGGCAGGGGCCCGGTCTCCCGTGGCCTGGATATGGTGCCCGGCTGATCGGGCCTTCCGGTTCCGCGAGCTTCGCTTGCCCATGACGTCGGTTCCTCCTCGGTCCCTGCGAGGACGTATGCGGCACTGCTGATACTGCTGACTCCGTTGGCGGCAGTGCTCCGTCAGCGACACTGCCTCCCGCCCGGAGCGGTCCGGGGCGCGTGATCAGTTGTGCCTGGAAGCACAAAAGGACCCGGGGGCTTCGCTGCCCGGATCCTTCATGCACAGCAGAATAGCCCACATGAACCCAGAGGCGGAGATCGAAACGGACCGGCAGCATGTTTCCCCGGTCACTTCCCGGAGCCGCGGGGAGACTCGTCAGGCGCCTCGCCGGGCCACGCTGCTGACCGACGACGGAGTGCCGATCGAGGCGGAGTACCGGCCCCGCACCGGCCGTACGGAAGATCCGGACGGCCCGGCGGCAGAGCCCGGCGGCTCCGGTGACGAGCCGGTGATCGTCGTCGCGCACGGCTTCACCGGGGCCCTCGGCCGGCCCGCCGTGCGGCGGGTGGCGGCCACGTTCGCCGAGCGTGCGGCGGTGATCAGCTTCTCCTTCCGGGGCCACGGCGGCTCCGGCGGGCTCTCCACGGTCGGCGACCGCGAGGTGCTGGACCTGGCCGCGGCGGTCCGCTGGGCCCGTACCCTCGGCCACCGCCGGGTGGTGACGGTCGGCTTCTCGATGGGCGGCTCCGTGGTCATCCGGCACGCGGCGCTGTACGGACCGAAGGGACCGGAGGCGGGGCCGGTGCCGGGCGTCGTCACCGGGGGGCGCACGGAAGCACGCACCGACGCGGTGGTCGCCGTGAGCGCCCCCGCCCGCTGGTACTACCGCGGCACCGCGCCCATGCGCCGCGTCCACTGGGTGATCAGCCGGCCCGCGGGCCGCCTCATCGGCCGGTACGGCTTCCGCACCCGGATCAACACCCGCGACTGGGACCCGGTGCCGCTGTCCCCGGTCGAGTCCGTACCGCTGATCGCCCCGACGCCGCTGCTCGTCGTGCACGGGGACAACGACCCGTACTTCCCGGTCGACCACCCCCGCTCGCTGCTCGCGGCCTCGGACGGTGCGGCCGAGCTGTGGCTCGAACCCGGGCTCGGGCACGCCGAGAACGCGGTGGACGCTCCCCTGCTGACGCGCATCGCCGACTGGCTCGCCACCGCGTGAGCGCGCGCTGCCGCCGAAGCGGGCCGCGCGGCGCCCGGGACAGCGCGGCGCGGCGGCAGAAGAAGCTTCAGGCGAGGCGGGGAGGCAGGAGGCGGCCCCGCGCGGACGCCGGTGCGTGCCGCCCGGGGCAGCTTCCACCCTGCACGCCCGGGCAGCCCTGCCGCGCACACTTGTTGCCCTTCCGCGCGCGCTTGCGCCCTTTCGCGCGTGCTTGCGCACGCTCGTGCCCGGACCGTGCGTCCGGCACGGGCGCGGGACACGCCATCATGGTGTGCGGCATCCTCACGGATACCGTCGAGACGAAGGAGCCGCCATGGCCGCAGCAGGCACGATCCGCTACTGGGCGGCTGCCAAGTCCGCCGCCGGGACGTCCGAGGAGCCGTACGACGCGGCCACCCTCGCGGAGGCCCTGGACGCGGCGAGGCAGCGGCACAGCTCCCGTCCCGAATTCGCCCGCGTGCTGCTCCGCTGCTCGTTCCTCGTGGACGGCAATCCGGTCGGCACCCGCGGCCACGACACGGTCACACTGGCCGAGGGCGGCACGGTCGAGGTGCTCCCGCCGTTCGCAGGAGGATGAGCGCCACACCATGACCGACCCGACCCAGAATGCAGCCGGCCCGGACGACCCGCACGGTTCGGATCCCGCGTACGACCCGTACGCGCCCCACACCGCGCGGGATCCGTACGCCGCCTACGACCGGCCGCGGTCCCACGACCCGTACGGCGGCCCGCAGGAGCCCCGCCCGCCGCGGACCGGCGCGTACCAGCCGAACGGGACACCGCCGCAGAGCTCGCACGGCGGCGTCCCGCAGCCGCCGTGCGAGGGCGGCGATCCGGCGACCCAGGTCTGGCAGGGCACGACCCACCAGGAGCACGGCTACGG
>DOWQ01000642.1 GCA_003519485.1 Streptomyces sp.
TCGGCGACCTCGATGACGTCGAACGACCGGCCCACCGGCAGCAGCATGGCGGCGCCGGGCACCTCGGCCCAGGCGGCGGTGGCCTCGCCGAGGGTCGAGCCGGCCGGCACCTCGTGCCCGAAGCCGAGCGGGTGCGCCCCCGGGGAGGGGCAGTGCGGGGAGCCGCAGGAGCAGGAGCCGGGCCCGCCGCGGGCGCCGGGCACCACGTCCCATCCGTACAGGCCGGTGTACTCCGCCACCACCGTGCACTCGGAGGCACGGCCGCGGCGCCGCACGCCGGACCTGAGGTCGCGGTTGCCGCCGATCGTGAAGCCCATGCCCTCTCCAACGGGTCGCTCGAGCCAATGGTTACGTCGCGCAGTCACGCTGTGACGTTACGTCGCGGTGTCGGTGCCGGGAGTGGCGCGGTGGGGTGTGACGGGTCGTGAGGGTGAAGGTGTGCGCCCCGGTGAGCTTCCGTCCGCCCGCCCGCTGTTCACCCGCCTGTCAAGTGAATCGTGAAGACCGGCACAGGGGTTCATTCGAAGGGGTGGCGAATGGTGGCGTTTCGCTGCACGTGCTCGCTGCACAGGTGATCGTAGGATTACGTTTGGTGCACGAGCCCCCTGTTGGTACCCGCTGTCCTGGGGTATGCCGGGGGCATGACGCCACCGTCCGGTCGGCCGTCGGGCCGGCGGACCGGTGACGGCACTTCCCGGGTCAGGGCCCGCAAAATGCGGGATCCTGGGTGCGGTTCGCGCACGGTGAGGCGGTTCGGGATGGGGGCTTTTCAGTGGGCGGCAATGACGGTGGCGGCGCGAACGCCGACAAGCGCCCCAATGAGCCGCTCGGTTCGTGGTTTCTGCGAAGTGGCTGGTCGAAGGGCGAGCTCGCCCGCCAGGTGAACCGCCGCGCCCGTCAACTCGGCGCCCACCACATCAGCACCGACACCTCACGGGTCCGCCGCTGGCTCGACGGCGAGCAGCCGCGCGAGCCCATCCCACGCATCCTCGCGGAGCTGTTCTCCGAGCGCTTCGGCCGGGTCGTGGCGATCGAGGACCTCGGGCTGCGCACCGCCCACCGGCCGCCCTCCGAGTCCGGCATCGACCTGCCCTGGACGGGGCCGCAGACGGTCACCCTGATCAGCGAGTTCTCCCGCAGTGATCTGATGCTGGCCCGCCGCGGCTTCCTCGGCAGCTCGCTGTCCGTGGCCGCCGGCCCCTCCCTCGTCGAACCGCTGCAGCGCTGGCTGGTGCCCGTCCCGGCCGGCGGCAGGGAGGCCGCGCCGCCGCCCGCGCGAGGTCGCTCCCGCCGCCCCTCCCGGCTGTCCGTGCCCGAGTTGGAGCTGCTGGAGGCCACCACCGCGATGTTCCGGCAGTGGGACGCGCAGTGCGGCGGCGGGCTGCGCCGCAAGGCGGTCGTCGGCCAGCTCCACGAGGTGACCGAGCTGCTCCAGGAGCAGCAGCCCGAGCGGGTCACCCGGCGGCTGTTCGGGGTGGCGGCCGAACTCGCCGAGCTGGCGGGCTGGATGAGCTACGACATCGGCCTCCAGCCCACCGCGCAGAAGTACTTCGTGCTCGCCCTGCACGCGGCCAGGGAGGCGGGGGACAAGCCCCTCGGCTCGTACGTCCTTTCCAATATGAGCCGGCAGATGATCCATCTGGGCCGGCCGGACGACGCGCTGGAGCTGGTCCACCTCGCGCAGTACGGAAGCCGGGATTCCTCGACCGCCCGGACCCAGGCGATGCTGTATGCGATGGAGGCCCGGGCGTACGCCAACATGGGCGCCCCGGGCAAGTGCAAGCGCGCCGTCCGCATGGCCGAGGACTGCTTCGCGGACGCCGCCCCCGGGGACGGCGACCCGGACTGGATCCGGTTCTTCTCCGAGGCCGAGCTGAACGGCGAGAACGCCCACTCGTACCGCGACCTCGCCTATGTGGCCGGCCGCAGCCCGACATACGCCTCGCTGGCCGAGCCCGTGATGGCGAGGGCGGTCGAACTCTTCCGGCGGGACGAGGAGCACCAGCGGTCGTACGCGCTGAACCTGATCGGCATGGCCACCGTCCACCTGCTGAAGAAGGAGCCCGCGCAGTCCGCGCTGTTCGTCGAACAGGCGCTCGGAATAGCGGGCCGGGTGCGGTCGGAGCGGGTCAACACCAGGCTGCGCAAGACCGTGGACACCGCGATCCGGGAATTCGGCGGAGTCGAAGAGGTCGTGCAGGTGACCGACCAGTTGGTGCACCAGCTGGCCGATTGCACCGATACGGCCCGGGCGGTCTGATCCCCGACCGGGTCAGCTCGGACCCTGGTGTCGCAGGCCCTCCCGAAACGCCGCGGCCGCGCGCGGGCGCCGCGCGGCTGCCGTACGAAAGGTCGTTCCGGAGTTCACCCGGGCGTAACACGCGCTCGCGCTTCGTCACGGAGCCGAAACACCGTGCGGCATCGGCGGAAACCGCGCTGCGTCAATCTCTAGTCGATATCCGGCCCATTTGAAGTTCCCACCCGCAGGGGCCGTCGCTTCGAGGAGACGTCGACATTGAATGGCGCAGATACCGCATTCGTATTGATCAGTTCCGCGCTCGTCATGCTGATGACACCGGGCCTGGCCTTCTTCTACGGCGGCATGGTGCGGGTGAAGAGCGCCCTCAACATGCTCATGATGTCCTTCATCTCGCTCGGCATCGTCAGCGTCCTGTGGGTGCTGTACGGCTACTCGCTCGCCTTCGGTGACGACATCGGCGGCGGGCTGCTGGGCGGCCTCGGCCACGCCGGCCTGGCGGGCATCGACTTCGAGACGCTGACCGGCGGCGACGAGGGCATTCCGGTCTTCGCCTTCGCCTGCTTCCAGCTGATGTTCGCCGTGCTCACGCCCGCACTCATGAGCGGAGCGCTCGCCGACCGGGTGAAGTTCAGTGCCTGGGCGCTGTTCATCACGCTCTGGGTCACCGCCGTCTACTTCCCGGTCGCGCACTGGGTGTGGCACGCGGACGGCTGGCTGTTCCGGCTGGAGGTCATCGACTTCGCGGGCGGCACGGCCGTCCACATCAACGCCGGCGTCGGCGCCCTCGCGGCCGTCCTGGTCGTCGGCAGGCGCGCCGGCTTCCCGAGGGATCCGATGCGGCCGCACAACCTGCCGCTGGTGATGCTGGGCGCGGCCCTCCTGTGGTTCGGCTGGTTCGGCTTCAACGCCGGCTCGGCGCTGGCCGCCAACGGCACCGCCGCCGGCATGGCCCTGAACACCCAGGTGGCGACGGGCGCCGCCATGCTCGGCTGGCTGGGCTACGAGCGCATCCGGCACGGCGCGTTCACCACCCTGGGCGCCGCCTCCGGCGCGGTCGCCGGCCTGGTCGCGATCACCCCTTCCGGTGCGCACGTCAGCGCCCTCGGGGCGATCCTCATCGGCGTCGTCGCCGGCGCGGCCTGCTCCTGGGCGGTCAGCCTCAAGTACCGGCTCCGCTACGACGACTCGCTCGACGTGGTCGGCGTGCACCTCGTCGGCGGTGTCATCGGCACCCTGCTGGTCGGCCTGCTGGCGATCGACGGGGTCGGCGGCCTCGAACAGCTCGGCAAGCAGGCCATCGGCGCCTTCTCGGTGATGGCCTACTCCTTCATCGTCTCCTGGCTGCTGGCCAAGCTGGTGGACGCCACGATCGGCTTCCGGGCCGCCGAGGACGACGAGGCGTCCGGCCTCGACCAGGCCTTCCACGCCGAGACGGCATACGACTTCAGCGCCGTCGGCGGCCCCTCCGCGGCCCGCGGTACGGTGCCGGACCTCGGTACGAACGAGACGGGTGCGGCCGGGCCGCGGAACAAGAAGGTGGACGCATGAAGCTCATCACCGCGGTCGTGAAGCCGCACCGGCTGGACGAGATCAAGGAGGCCCTGCAGGCCTTCGGCGTCCAGGGACTGACGGTCACCGAGGCGAGCGGCTACGGCCGGCAGCGCGGTCACACGGAGGTCTACCGGGGCGCGGAGTACACCGTCGACCTGGTGCCAAAGGTCCGGATCGAGGTGTTGGTCGAGGACGACGACGCCGAACAGCTGATCGAGGTCGTCGTGAAGGCCGCCCGGACCGGCAAGATCGGCGACGGGAAGGTGTGGAGCACCCCCGTCGAGACCGCCGTCCGGGTCCGGACCGGCGAGCGCGGGACGGACGCGATCTGAGACCGACTGCTCCGTCGAGATCCCCGTGGTGCGCGGACAGTGACGGCTTTCCCGCAGAATGTCCGGAACGTCACCGATCGGAGGACCCCCAGGATGATGCTCGTGACGGCGATCGTGAAGCCGTTCGCCTTGGACGACGTGCGCGCAGCACTCGAACGGCTCGGCGCGGCGGGGATGACGGTCAGCGAGGTGTCGGGCTACGGCCGACAACGCGGGCACACCGAGGTCTACCGCGGCGCCGAGTACCGCATCGACACCATCCCGAAGATCAAGCTGGAGACCCTCGTCGATGACGTGGACGAGTTGCGGGTGATCGACTGGATCGTCGCTGCGGCCCACAGCGGCAACATCGGCGACGGCAAGGTCTGGTCCACGGACGTCGGCAACGTGGTCCGGGTCCGCACCGGAGAGGTCGGGGTCGCCGCCCTCTGACGCACCTGGGTGGGTGCCGACGGTCCGCGTCGGCACCCACTCAGCGCTGATCCGGCAGCACCGCGCGCGCCGCCGCGACGGCCGCGGCCACCAGCAGGCCGAGGAATGCGCAGAACAGGGCCCAGCTCGTCGCGGAGTACACCACGCCGCCGACGTAGCCCACCACCGACGAGCCCGCGTAGTAGCCCAGGATGTAGAGCGCCGAGGCCTGCGCGGGCACACCGCCCGCCAGCACCGGAACCCACCCGTTGGCGATGGAGTGGGCGGCGAAGAAGCCGGCGGTGAAGAGCACCAGCCCGACGATGACCACGGGCAGCGACGGCACCGTGGTCACGGCCAGCGCCAGCACCATCGCGGCATTGGACCCGAGCAGTACTCGCCGCCTGCCCCACCGGAGCGCCAGCCTCCCGGCGGCCGACGACGACCAGGTCCCCGACAGGTAGGCCAGGAACAGCAGCGACACCCGCCCGGGCGAGAGGGAGAACGGCGGCTCCCCGAGGTGGAACCCGAGGTAGTTGTACATCGCGACGAACGAGCCCATCAGCAGGAACGCCTGGGCATAGAGGGCGAGCAGCCGACGGTCCACCAGCGCCTCCCGCACGCGCGACGCGATCGCCTCCAGCCGCAGGGGGCGTGGCCGGAACCCTCGCTGGGCCGGAGCGAGGAGGACGAACAGCGCCATGGCGACGACCGCGACGAATGCCACCGCGAGGACCCCTCCCCGCCAACCGAACGCCTCGGCCACCGGGGCGGCGATGATGCGGCCCGACAGTCCGCCGAGGCTGTTGCCGGAGATGAAGCTCGCGGCGGCGAGCGCGGAGTGCGACGCGTGCACCTCCTCCGCGATGTAGGCCATCGCAACCGCAGGTATGCCGCCGAGGGCGCAGCCCTCGACGAACCGGATCAGCACCAGCAGAGGGAAGGTCGGCGCCACCGCACTGGCCAGCGCCAGGAGAGTGGCCACGAGGATCGCCGCCACCATCGCACGCTTGCGCCCGACCCTGTCCGAGACTGCGGCCCAGCCGACCACCGACACTGCGATCCCGAGCGTCGCGGCCGAGACCGTGAGCGCCGACTCCGCGGGCGTGATGCGCAGGTCTGCCTGGATGAGCGTGAGCACCCCCTGCACCGAGTAGAGCTGGGCGAACGTGGCGACGCCGGCGCAGAGCAGCGCCGCGAGCACCCTGCGGTACCCGCGGCTACCCCGCGTGTGGCACTGCGTCACGGCAGCAACCTACCGCTGCGAAGCCGGGTTCCGGGCCGGCGTTCGGGCGCCACAGAGGGTTGGCTTACCTTGCTAGAAATATCAAGCACCGAGACTTAGCCTCGAACCATGACCACCGAAACGCCCACGAGCCCCGAGCTGCTGACCACCACCGCGCACAAGCTGAACTGGCTTCGCGCGGGCGTGCTCGGCGCCAACGACGGCATCGTGTCGGTCGCCGCGGTGATGGTCGGCGTCGCCGGCGCCACCACGGACAACGGGACGCTCATCCTCGCCGGCGCTGCGGCCGTCGCGGGTGGCGCGATCTCCATGGCGCTGGGCGAGTACGTCTCGGTGTCGTCGTCGTCCGACGCGCAACGCGCCATCATCGCCAAGGAGCACCACGAGCTCCACACCGATCCGGACGGCGAACTCGAGGAGTTGGCCTCGATCTACCGCGCCAAGGGCCTCAGCCACGCCACCGCCATGGCGGTGGCCGAGGAACTGACGGCGATCAATGCGCTGGACGCGCACCTGGACGCCGAACACCACCTCAGCGAGGACGAGGTCGTGAGTCCCTGGCATGCCGCGTTCGCGTCGTTCTTCGCCTTCCTCGTCGGCGCGATGCTCNNGTTCCTCGTCGCAGTGCTGGTGCCGTACCCGGCCAAGGTGCCCGTCACGTTCGCAGCCGTGTCGGTGGCGCTGGCGCTCACCGGGTTCACCGGCGCGAAGCTGGGCGACGCGAATCCGGTGCGGGCGACGGTGCGGGTGGTCGTCGGCGGGGCGCTGGCGCTGGCCGCGACCTTCCTCATCGGCGCGCTGCTCGGCACGCAGGGCGTCGGCTGACCGCCGCTCAGCGGGGGCCGGAGCGCCGGCTGAGCGCGATCAGCAGGGCCGCCAGCAGC
>DOWQ01000438.1 GCA_003519485.1 Streptomyces sp.
GACCGGCATCCTGCGCGGCCTGCAGGACACCCGGACCCCGCTCGTCGCCTCGGCGGCGGGCTTCGGCGCCAACGCCGTCCTGTCGGTCCTCCTCGTCCACGGGGTCGGCCTCGGGATCGCCGGCGCCGCGTGGGGCACGGTGATCGCCCAGTGGGGCATGGCCGTGGCGCTGCTCGCGGTCGTGGTGGGCCGGGGACGAGGCGTGGGGGCCTCCCTTCGCCCCCATGTCGGGCGGGTCGTCGACGCCGCGCTCGACGGCGCGCCCCTGCTGGTCCGCACGCTCGCGCTGCGCGCGATCCTGCTGCTCACGGTCTGGGTCGCGGCCGGCTTCGGTGACGTGCCGCTCGCGGCGTACCAGGTCACGACGACCGTCTGGTCGCTGCTCGTCTTCGCCCTCGACGCCCTGGCCATCGCCGGGCAGGCGCTCACCGGGGCCGCGCTCGGCAGCGGTGACGCGAAGGGGGCGCGCGCCGCCACCGCCTTCATGGTCCGGTGGGGCGTCTGGGGCGGGGTCGGCCTCGGGCTCGTCCTCGCCGCGCTGCACCGGGTGCTCCCCGCGCTCTTCACCGACGACCCGCAGGTGCGCGGCGCCATCGCCGCGGGACTGCTCGTCGTCGCGCTCGCCCAGCCGCTGTCGGGCTACGTCTTCGTCGTCGACGGGGTGCTCATCGGCGCGGGCGACGGCCGCTGGCTCGCCGGGTCGATGGCCCTCGTCCTGCTCGCCTACCTCCCCGTCATCTGGTTGGCCAGGACCCTCGGCGACGGGCACGGGCCCGAGGCCGCCGTCGTCACCCTGTGGCTCGCGTTCACCGCGTTCATGGCGATCCGAGGTGGCTTCATGGCCTACCGGGTCCGCGGCGACGCCTGGGCGGTGACCGGCGCCCGCCGCTGAGTCGAGGTGTCTCCGGTCGAGGTATCCCGGACCGGACAGACCGTCGCAGATACCTCGAACCGCGGGGTCAGGCGACCGAGGGCCGGGTGCTGTCGGCGTACGAGTACCAGCCGGCGTCGGCGAGCGCCTCGGCGATCCGGCGGCGGCCGGCCGCACCCTCGGCGGTGACGACCGCCAGCTCGGACGGACGAAGGGGGGTCAGCGCCAGCGCCCGGACCCGCCCGCCCTCGACGTCGAAGGCCTGGCCGCGGCCCGGTAGCTCGACGCCCACGAGGGCACCGAGGCGACCCTCGGCCACCCAGTCGGCGGGCGCGTCGCCGGCGGAGAGCTCGAGGGAGAGCAGGTCGTGGGAGGCGAGCGCCTCACCCAGGCTGGTGCCGGCACCGGCGATCGCGCCGGCGGCCTCCTCGAGCGCGGTGGCGAGCCACCGCCCTTCGCCCTCGGGCCCCTCGACCAGCTCGCGGCCCTCGACGTAGACCTCGACCCCGAGGCCGGGCGCGGCGGACTCCCCTTCGTCACCCAAGGGGTCGCTGAGGCCGTCGGTCGCGACGACACCCGAGTGCGCCGTGACGACGTGCAGGTAGGCAGAGGAACCGGTCGGCCACAGCGCCGGCTCGTCGGCGTCGCCCAGGGGACCGCGCTGCGCGCCCAGCTGGCCGACGCCGCGCCAGAACTCGTCGCGGCGCTCACGGATCCGGTCGGTCTGCTCCATCGAAGTCACCCCTGCATCCTGCCCGCTGCCCGGCACCGGTGGAAGACCGGGGCCGGGCTGCGGACGAGGTCGAGCGGGTCAGCTCGTCGTCAGGCGGAAGCGGAAGTCCGCGTGGTCGCCCTCGCCCCAGACGGCGAATCCGGCGGACTTCAACGCCCCGAGGTTGGCGCGCTCCTCGTCGCCGAGGTCCTCGCCGAAGAGCTCGACGGCCTTGGCGATGTCGAGGTACCCCACGCTGCCGGCCTTGTCGGCGTCCGGGACCGCGTCCCTGAAGGCGTCGGCGGCCGCGAGACCGGACCCGGTGGCGACCTGGTCGGCGTAGCCGGCATCGGTCGAGACGACCGTCCGGTTGCCGTCGGCATCCTTGACCGTCAGCTGGGGCGTGCCGCCCGTGCCGGTGGTGCTGCTGTTGACGGAGGCGACGAGCTTGTCGATGAGCCCGCGGTCACCGTTGGTCACCAGGGCGACCTTGGGGGTGTCCGCGTCCGGCCCGACAGCGAGGCTCGTCTCGCTCCCGACCGCCTTGGCGAGGTCATCGGGCACGGAGAGACCGGTCTCCTGGGTGAAGGAGTCGATCCCGTCCTGCCAGTCCTCGCCGAGGCTCCCCCTCGCGCCCTTGTCGAACTGGGGCCAGGCCTTGCGGATCGACTCGTCCAGGCCGGAGATCGACAGTGCGGCGAAGGTGTCGGCCGGCAGGTCGCCGACCGCGGTCCCGTCCCCGGCGGGGACGCTGCCGTCGGGCAGGCCGTTGGCGCGGCCGGCGATCTCGAGGGTCGGTCCGTCGAAGCGGATCGCGGCGGCGTAGCGGCCGACCGGCTCGGAGGTGGTGGAGACACCGGTGCCGAGGGCGCCCAGGAGCTGCTGCGCCCTGTTCGCGTCCATCCAGCCGGTGACGAGGCCGTCCTCGCCGAGGTCCTCCATGTCCTGGGTGAAGCGGTCGTCCTCGGCGAGCGGGCTGTCCTGGGCCTCGTCGACCGCCGTGTCGACGACCGACTGCTCCTCGCCGCAGATCGCGAAATCGGGCTGGACGGAGCAGTAGCCACCGGTGCCGGTCACCTTCGACAGGCCCCGGCGGGCGGCGTCCTCGTCGGTGCTCGCCAGTGCCACGACGACACCGGGCTCGCTGGAGCCGTCGGCGGGCGGGAGGATCGCGACGCCGAAGCGCTGGCCGAGCCAGGGCTCGACGTCCTGCGCGTAGTCGACGCCCTCGAGCCCGCCGTCCTCCTTGATGGCGTCGAAGAGCTCCTGGCGCAGGTCGCTGCTCTCGTCGATGTCGGCGAGCTCGTCGCGGGCGCCGGGGAACTTGCGGGCGAAGCGGAAGGCGTCGACCTTCTGGTCGGCGGACGGGTCGAGGTCGACCTTGGCGAAGGCGATGGCGGTCGCCGGCAGGGCCGTCTCCGGCTGGGGGCCGCCGCCGTTGATCTTGCCGTAGGCGAAGAGCGCGCCGCCGCCGAGGAGACCGAGGGAGAGGACACCCGCGACACCGAGGGCGCCCCACCTGAGGGCCCTGCGGGAGCTCGGGGCCGGCTGGGGCGGGGGCTGGTGCCCCCACTGGCCGGGCTGCTGCTGGACGCCTGGGTACTGCGGCGGGACGCCCGGGTACTGCCCGTGGACGGGCTGTCCGTACCCAGGCTGTCCGTACCCGGGAGGCGGCGGGGGTTGGCCGCCGGGCGCGGGTGGCTGGCCGAAGGGCGGCTGGGTCATGATCTCTCCCCGGGTCGTGACGAAGTCTTGGCACGAACCTTACGGTTCGCCGACCCTCCGTGGACATGGGGAGGACTACCCACGACGACGGGGGGCCCACCGTGATGGTGGGCCCCCCGTCGGGATGTGACCGGACTCAGCCGGCGACGACGTCGAGGCTGACCTTCGCCTGGACCTCGGGGTGCAGGCGCACGAGCGCCTCGGCCGGGCCGACCGACTTGATCGGCGTCGGGATCTCGATCGTGCGACGGTCGAGCTCCGGGCCACCGCCGGCCTTGACGGCCTCGGCGACCTCGCGGCTCGTCACGGCGCCGAAGAGGCGACCGGACTCGCCGGCGTGGGCGGCGATGGTGACCTTCTGCGACTCGAGGTTGCCCTTGATCGAGGTCGCCTCCTCGAGGGACTTCACGGCGCGAGCGGCGCGGCCGGCGGCGAGCGCCTCGACCTGCTTCTGCGCACCCTTGGTCCACGCCTCGGCGAGGCCGCGACGGTAGAGGAAGTTGCGGGCGTAACCCGGCTTGACGTCGACGACGTCACCGGCGGTACCGAGGCCGGAGACCTCGTGGGTGAGGATGACCTTCATGTCTGCTCCTGGATTCTTCGCGGCCGCGGATCAGCGGTTGGACGAGGAGTAGGGCAGCAGGGCCATCTCCCGGGCGTTCTTGACAGCGGTCGCGATGCGGCGCTGCTCCTGGACGGACACGCCGGTGACGCGACGGGCACGGATCTTCCCGCGGTCGGAGATGAACTTGCGCAGCAGGTCGGTGTCCTTGTAGTCGATGTACGTGATCTTGGCCGCGTCGAGCGGGTTGGGGCGGGACTGGACGGGCTTGCGGAGGTCCTGGCGGCGGGCCATGGGTGTTGCTCCTTGGAGTACTGAGAGCGGTACTCGGCATTCCGTCAGAAGGCAGGATTCGAGGAGTCGCTCGAGATTTTCACGGTCCAGTCCGGGGGATGTGAAGACGAGGTGCTGGCAACAGTCGCCGTGTTCGGGGTGCCAGTCCAGTGATGCCGCGGCCTGCGCATGGGTGGGACCATGTCCCAGGCCGCGTCGGGTAGAGAGGCCAGCCACGGGTCGGCGTTCTCCACGCAGAGCGCGCCACCCGCGGCGTGCAGTACCGCTACACTCCCCACCGCCAGGCCGTTGACCAGGACAACTACAGAAGTCCGGCTGGAGTACTACCGGTAGCGGTTGGATACGGCGGGGCCTTGCTGCAGTGCTGTCTCGCGCAGGAGCCGGAGGCGGAGCCGGCGGGCGGTCTCCATGTGCTCGCGGGCAATGGTGCGCGCGGTCTGCTCGTCCTGGTCCTCGATGGCGCGCACGAGGCTTTCGTGCTCATCGACGGCGGCGTCCCATCGGCCCTCTGTCGACAGGGTGGACTTGGGTGCGTGCACCAGGTGGGTGGAGAGGCGTTCGAGCAGATCCTGCAGCACGGGGTTGTGGGTGCATGCCCACACGGCGGCGTGGAACTCCAGATTGGTGGTGATCCGGGTGTGGTCGTCGGGATCGATGAGATGGCGGTCGCGCTCCACGAGAGCTTCCAGGCGCATGAGGTCGGTGAACTGGCGGGCCCGAGCGGCTTGGGCTGCGGCCTCCTGTTCGAGCAGGATGCGCATGTCGTAGATCTGGATGACCTGCTGGGGGTCGACCTGGGGCACCTGCAGGCCGCGGGCGACGCGTGCGAGCAGCCGGTCTTGTTGCAGGCGGGAGAGCGCCTCCCGGACGGGTGTCCGGGAGACGCCGAACCGCTGGGCCAGGGCCACTTCGCGCATGGGGGTGCCCGGCGGGTGGATACCGGTGAGGATCTCATCGCGCAGGGTGACGAAGATGGCATCGCCGTCCGGGCGGGCGGAGGCAACGCTGTGCGTCACTGGAGTTCCCCTTGCATGGTCAGCAGCCTGCGGTGGTCGGGTGGGTTCCAACTTTACGCCAGGGCTCCGGCGCGGCGGCCGAACACGCACCCGGCTGCCAGCCCGGTCCCGCCGGGGTAGTTGGTGCTGAACAGCCCCCCGAGCATCTCGCCGGCGGCGTAGAGGCCTTCGATGTGCCGGCCCTCGGTGTCGAGGACCCGACCGTGGGTGTCCGTCTTGATCCCGCCGAAGGTGAAGGTGATCCCGCAGGTGACCCCGTAGGCGTAGAACGGCCCGCTTTCCAGGGGAGAGGCCCAGTTGCTCTTGGGCGGGGTGGTGTCAGCCTTGCGCCCGTCCTTGATGGTGGGGTCGAAGTCGACGGCCCGGTCGATGGAGGCGTTGTAGTCCTCGACGGTCTTCTTCAGCGCGGCCGGGACGAGCCCGATCTTGGTGGCGAGTTCTTCGATGGTGTCGGCGGTGGCCACGGAGATGCCGGGCATGTCGTATTCTTCGGTGCGCAGCATCGGGCGCAGGTCGTCGTCGAAAATCTGGTAGGCCACCGAGCCGGGCTGCTTGAGGATTTCCTTGCCGTATTTGGCGTAGGTGTAGTTGCGGAAGTCCGCGCCCTCGTCGAGGAACCGCTTGCCCTCGGTGTTGACGATGATGCCCAGCGGATAGCTCTGGCGGGTCAGGCGGTTGGTCAGCTCCCGGTTGGACTCGTTGATGAGATTGAAGGCGTCCCACTGCACGGAGTGGCAGGTGGCCCAGTCCCCGCCCTTGGCCGCTCCGATCTGCAGGGCGGCGGCGATCATGTCCCCGGTGTTGTAGGGGGTGCCGCGCACCTTGGCGTTCTCCCACCCCTCCCCCAGGTGCTCGCGGCGCCAGGCGGGCTCCGACTCGAAGCCGCCGGCAGTGAGGATCACGGACTCGGCCCGGATGACCTTGCGCCCGGCAGCGGTCTGGACATCGACGCCGACCACCCGTCCGTTCTCCACGCACAGTTCGGTCGCCCGGTGCCCGTAGCGCAGCTCGATACCGAGCTCTGCAGCAACGCGGGTGTGGTCGGCGATCAGGCCCTCGCCACCGCCGACGTTGCCCACGTGCAGGCCGCCCCAGAACAGATAGCTGCCGTCGGGACGCTCATAAGCCTGACGTTCATACATCAGCCGGTACTTCAGGCCCAGACTGTTGAGCCACTGCAGGGTGGACTGGCTCTCGCTGATGAGCACCTCGGTCAGCTCCGGGTTGTTGCGCCCCTCGGTGACTTTGGCCAGGTCGGAGGAGTACTGCTCGGCACTGTAGGGCGGGACCACCGTGCGCTCGTGGCGGTCGTCGGGCTCGATGAAGTCCCGCAGGTCCTCCAACCCATTGTGCACGATGCGGGTGGCCCCAGCGGTGTAGAAGCTGTTGCCCCCGGCCATGTCCTGCTCTCCCTTCTCGAGCAGCATCACCGACCGACCCCGTACCGCGGCTGCGTGGGCGGCCGTGAACCCGGCGTTCCCCCCGCCGACCACCACCACGTCGGTGATCTCGGCCGGGATCTGTGTGGACTGAGCTGACATCGGTACCTCCTGCAGTTGCTTGTATACCAACGTACACAATGTCCCTGCCCATCCTGTCAGACGGTCCTAGGCTCAAGTGCCCTCCCTGCACGCGGGCCACAGAAGCCTCCAGCCAGGCTTCCACTCCACGGGCCTTGCGGTGATGAGACTCACTACGTATAACTGCATTCCGATGTATACATCGGTGTGCTCGATGGGTGACACCCACTCGGGACCACCGCACGGGAATCGTGGTTATCGACGATCGACCCGAGCCGCCGACAACGTCGCCATGGAACGAGGATCATGAAGAAGCCCATCCGTACGGGCCTGTTCGGCTCGCTGGTGGCGGTGGTGACCGCGCTGGCCTTGGTCAACGCGGCCTCCTCCGGAGGAGTGAGCACCGCCCGCAACAAGCTGACCCTCATCGCCCCGGCTGCCCCCGGGGGTGGCTGGGACGGGTTCGCCCGCGAAGGCCAGCAAGCCCTGCGCGCCCAGGGAGTCGTGAACAACCCGCAGGTGATCAACATCCCCGGAGCCGGAGGCACCATCGGGCTGAGCCAGTTCGTCCAGGACCCCGGGCGTGAGGACGCCCTGATGATCACTGGCGGCGTGATGGTCGGAGCCATCGAACTGGCCGACAACCCCGAGTCCTTCGACGACGTGGTGCCCATCGCCCGGATGGCCGATGACTACGCGGCCCTGGTGGTACCGGCCGACTCCGAGTTCCAGACCCTCGATGACTTCCTCACCGCCTGGAAGCAGGACCCAGGGGCCAACTCCATCGGCGGCGGGTCCCTGGGCTCCATCGACCACCTGCTCAGCGGCCTGCTGGCCAAGGAGGTCGGCATCGACCCCACGGCTGTGAACTACGTGGCCTACTCCGGGGGCGGGGAAGCGTTGAACTCCCTACTTTCCCACACCACCGCGGCCGGGATGTCGGGCTACAACGAGGTCAAGGACCAAGTCGAGGCCGGCAACCTGCGGGCTCTGGCCATCTCCTCCCCCGAACGCCTCGAGGGCGTGAACGTGCCCACCTTCCGGGAGCAAGGCGTGGAGGTGTCCATGTCCAACTGGCGGGGCGTCGCGGCCGCACCGGGCATCACCGACGAGGCCAAGAACGAGTTCATCGACATCGTCACCGAGTGGCACGCCACCCCGGAATGGCAGGACGCCCTGGCCCGCAACAACTGGGCCGACACCTTCTCCACCGGCGCGGAGTTCGACGCATACATCGACAGCGAAGTCGCCACGGCCCGGCAGATAGTAAAGGACCTCGGACTGTGAACAGAACCGGCACCACCACCCACACCGGGGACCCCACCACAGGCTCCCCGCCACGGAAGAGTTTCTGGACCGGTCGCAGCGAGTTCGCCCTGGTCGGGCTGCTGTACGCGATCGCCGTGCTTCTCACCGTCGGCACCGCCACCATGAATGTCCAGGGCGAAGCTGTACCCGGACCCAGGTTCTTCCCGGTGATCGTATGCGTACTGCTCTACGCCACGGCCACCGCGCTGGCCATTCACCTCCTGCGCCACCGGAACCTGCCCGACGCTGACCCCCACCCCGGGCACGGCGACTTCTCCGCCGACATGCTCAGCGACCTCGGCCACACCACCAAGGAACGGACCGCTGCCCGCGAATCCGGGGACTTCCCCTGGAAGACCTACTCGGACTGGAAGACCCTCGGACAGATTCTCGGCGCCGCGGTGATCTTCGTCGTCCTGCTCAAGGTGGTGGGCTGGATCCTGTGCGCGGCCTTCCTGTTCTGGGTCGTCTCCCACGCCCTGGGCAGCAGGCGACCGGTCTTCGACATCAGTGTGGCCCTGCTCTTCTCCTCGGTCATCCAGCTGGTTTTCAACGCCGGGCTGGGCCTGCCCCTGCCCTCCGGATTCCTGGAAGGACTGCTCTGATGGAACAGCTCCCGCTCCTGCTCGAGGGCTTCACCAACGCCCTGAGTCCCATGAACCTGCTGTGGGTGCTCATCGGCGCGGTCCTGGGCACCGCCGTGGGCGTGCTGCCCGGGCTGGGCTCGGCGATGGCCGTCGCACTGCTGCTGCCCATCACCTTCTCCCTGGACCCGACCGCGGCGTTCATCATGTTCGCCGGCGTCTACTTCGGCGGGCTCTTCGGCGACTCCACCGCCGGGATCCTGCTCAACACCCCCGGCAACTCCTCGGCGATAGCCTCCACCTTCGAAGGCCACCGCATGGCCAGGAACGGCCAAGCCGCCAAAGCCCTGGGCACCGCTGCCCTGGGCGCCTTCTTCGGCGGGATAGTGGCCACCACGCTGGTCGTCTTCTTCGCCCCGACCCTGGTCCGGCTGGCCACCGTCTTCGGCCCGGCCGAATACTTCGCCCTGGCCGTCTTCGCCTTCCTGGCCATCTCCGCCGTCGTGGCCGAATCCGTGATCCGCGGCATCGCCGCCCTGGGCATCGGCCTGGCCCTGGTCCTGGTCGGTGTGGACGGACCCAGCGGCACCGCCCGCTTCACCCTCGGACTGCCCCAGCTGTACGACGGCATCTCCATCGTCGTCATCACCGTCGGCCTGCTTGCCCTCGGAGAGGTCTTCCACGCCGCTTCCCGCATCCACCGCGTTCCCGTGGCCACCCAGATCCGCCCCACGGGCAGCAGCCGGCTCACCATCGCCGACTTCCGCAAGGCCCTGCCGGCCTGGGCACGCGGCACCGCCTTCGGCGCCCCCTTCGGGCTCATCCCCGCCGGCGGAGCCGAAGTGCCGACCTTCATGGCCTACGGCACCGAGAAACAACTGGCCAAACGCCGCAACGACCCTGAATTCGGCACCACTGGATCCATCCGCGGTCTGGCCGCCCCCGAAGCCGCCGGCAACGCGACCGCCGGCACCGCCATGGGCGCCCTGCTCGCCCTGGGCCTGCCCACCTCCGCTACCGCCGCGATCATGCTGGCCGCCTTCCAGCAGTACGGCATGCAACCCGGCCCCCTGCTCTTCGAACGCAGCGGCGACCTCGTCTGGGCCCTGCTGGCCTCCCTGTTCATCGGACTGGTCATCCTCGTCATCCTCAACATGTCCTTCGCCCCGGTGTGGGCGAAGCTGCTGAGGATCCCGCGCCACTACCTCTACGCCGGGATCACCGTGCTGTCCATGCTCGGGGTCTACGCGATCAGCGCCTCCCTGATGGACCTGTGGCTGCTGCTGGGGCTGGGCACCCTCGGCTTCCTGATGCGCCGCTACAACGTGCCCCTGGCTCCCGTACTCATCGCCGTCGTACTGGGCCCACTGGCCGAAACCGAGCTGCGCCGGGCTCTGGCCGTCTCCGAAGGAGATCTGAGCATCCTCATCGAAAGCCCCGTCACCATCACCCTCTACACCGTCCTGGCCCTCGGACTGCTCACCACCGCCATCCAACACCTGCGCCACCGCCGCGACCACGACCTGACCCCGACGAAAAAGGACGTGCCGGTCTGACCACCACCACCCCTCAACAGACTCTCCAGGACTGGTCACTGGTCCGACACTGGGCCAGTCCTCAAAGTCGCACTCGCACTCGCACTCGCAGGGGAGGCTAAACGCTCTCACTGGCCTCGGCGTACCGAAGTGCTCGCCGCCGAGCACAACCCCGCGACAAGACCTTCGCCGAGAAGATCAGCACCCGGGTGCGGGTCCGCCCGCAGTTCGAGGCAGCCCTCGCCGCCGCGAGGAAGATCAAGGTCGTCTATCACCGTGTTCTGACAACCGGACAGCGTTCCATGGCCTCTTCCTGGGCCCAGGGGGTTCCTCAGGCCTACCTCACGGGGCTGGTATCGAGATCATGGCGAGCTCCGACAACGTGCTGCGCGATGTCCGCCGTGACCCGGGAGCTCCTTCGAAGGTCATCCTCCCGGCCGGGTAGACCTGCAGCCAGTCGATCTCGCTCCGGCCCGGCGAAAGGACCGAGTGGAACTGGGTGGGATCAAGGACGTCGAGGTCGAGGTGGATCACCGGTACTCGATGCCGGCCTCCTCGATCCAATCCAGGACCGGCGTGCCGTCCTCCGCCAAGGCCAGGGCCGGCGACCCACACGCAGGCCGGGGTCAGTGCGAGCAGGGCCGCGAAGGTGGCGGATGCGGGCTGGGGCCGCCGGCACTGCGGGTTCGCGTTGAGGGTCGCTGGCGGCACGCCACGGTGATTGCCCGGCACGACCGGGATGGGGATGACCGCACGGATTTACGAGTGTACTTACTGCGAGCCGGTCAACTTCCCAGCGATGGCATCGATCACCTCACGGTGATCACGCACCACCCGCCGACCTGAACGAGGCGCGGTCACCTCTCGATGCGTTGGACGATCGGCTGACCGTCGGCGGCGGTGATCTCGATGGCGGACAAGTCGACGTCACCGGCGCCGACCCGGACCGCGTCCGCCCCTCTGCGTGGATGCCGCCGGTGACCGTCAAGCTCGCCACCTCGCCGTCGATCTCGACCGTCGTCAGGTGGTCCCCGCTCGTGGCGATGCGCCCGCCAACCGTGGCCTTGCCAATCCGGCCGCCCAGCTTGACGCTCAGGGCGACAGTGGCCAACTCAGGCTGCACGCCCCGCAGCAGGCTCGCCCCGACTCCTCCGGAGGTGGTCAGATCGCCCCGGACCTCCAGCTGCGGAAGATCCTTGCACGAGGTGATCCGAACAGTCGGTCCAGGTGCCACGGCGCAGTCCTCCACAGGCCCTCACGGTCGAGGACCGGCTCGACCGGGCAGCAGGTCGGAGGCGGCGGCCCTTGTCCGGCGGCCGTGAAGTCGGGGCGGATGGAGGTTGCGTCACCGTGGCGCGGGCCCGCACGACTGCCGGGGCCTCCCTCGAAGGGAGACCCCGGCTCGCCGGGCGCCGGCCGACGCGCCCGTCCTACCCGGTCGTGTGCCACCACGGGGAGCTGCCGGTGAACCGCTTGTTGGCCGTGCTGCGGGACAGGGAGTACCTGTAGGCGCCGGTCGAGGAGTAGCCCTGCACGGCGAAGCCGTCCATGTTCCAATTGCCAGTGGACTCGTGCCATTCGGGGTGCGAGACCATGCGGATCGACACGCCGGTGATGCTGCACGAGTTGGCGCCCCAGTTGGCGTTCTGGAAGGTCACCAGCTTCGAGTTGCTTGAGTGATCGGCGAACCGCCCCCAGACATGTCGGAGTTCGACGTCCCCGTTGGTGGTTCTGAGCCAGACGATGACCTCGGAGTTGCCTCGGAGATCGTCGCCTCCGGTGCGGAACTCCAGGTTGAAAGAGCGGAGGGTGGAGCAGGGCCCGACCGGGCCGACGTGGGCGATCGGCACAGCAAGACTGGCCGCTCGGGCGTGGGGTGACGACCGGGAATCGGGGGCCGTGCGCCGCCGGTAGCCGGAAGCCGGTAGCGAGGCGGTCGGAAAGCTGGGTGGCGCCGTAGGCCCTGCGGCGGGACCGCGTCGCACGTCCTGGTGAGCGGCTCGGGCGACACATGCCCGTCCGCCTACGTGATCAGCCCGCCTCCGTACCCGCTGAACCCGCCGTCCCCACAGTGCGCAGGAACGCGAGGGCCGCCAGCACCCGTACGTTCACGCCCCGCCGCCCCTGTTCGCCGATGGAGGCGAGCCCGAGCTTGGCCGTGATCGCGAACAGGTGCTTCTCGACCGTGGTCACCCGGCAGGTCATCTGCTCGGCGATGCCCAGGTTGGACCGGCCCTCGGCGACCAGGGCGAGGATTCTCCGCTCGTGCGGACTCAGCCGCTCCAACGGGTCGCTCGGACGCTGCCGTGCCAGCAGCCGGCTGATCAGGCGTCCGTCGACGACGATCTCGCCGGCGGCCACCCTCCGAATCGACTCGACCAGTTCGTCGAGGTCGCCGACCCGTTCCTTGAGGAGGTACCCGACCGCGCGGACGTCCTCCTCCATCCCCAGCAGGCGCCGCGCGAAGGAGAGTTCGGCGTAGGAGGAGAGGACCAGGAGGCCGACGTCCGGGTACGCGACGCGCAGCGACTCGGCCAGCCGCAGCCCCTCGTCCCGGTACCCCGGCGGCAGCCGGATGTCGAGCAGCACCACATCGGGTCGGGTGTGCTCCATGAACCGCATCGCTTCCGCCGCGTCGCGGGCCCGGCCGGTCACGGTGACACCGCGGCCCGCCAGGCCCTCGGCGAGCACGTCCTGCAGCAGCGACTGGTCCTCGACGATCCCTACACGCACAGGTCCTCCACGGGAAGCAGGGCGGTCAGCCGGGTTCCGCGCCCGGCAGGGCTGATGACGGTCAGCGTTCCGCCGACCGCCGCCATACGATCGTGCAGACCGCTGAGGCCGGAGCCCGGCCGGGCGGCGGCCCCGCCCCGGCCGTCGTCGCTGATCTCGACCACGATCCCGCCGCCCGCCGCCCGCACGGCCAACCCGACCCTGCTCGCGTCGGCGTGCTTGTACGCGTTGGTCAGCGCCTCGGCGATCAGGAAGTACGCGGTCAGCTCGATGTGCCGGGGCCAGCGGCGGACGGGAACGTCGGTGTGCAGCGGTACGGGAGCAGCCTCGGCGAGCCGCGCCACCGCCGCCGCCAGTCCGTCCTCGGCCAGGTCGGTCGGATAAATGCCCTGGGTCAGGTCCCGCAACCCGGAGATCGCCTCGCCGAGAAGAAGATGCGCCCGCTCGACCGTGACCCCGGCCGCACCGGCCTGCGAAGGGTCGGCGGAGCCCACGCCGGTCAGGGTCCGCCGGGCCATGTCGAGGAGCAGGAGTACGGCGTAGAGCTGCTGCTGCGCCCCGTCGTGGAGGTCCCGCTGGATCCGGTGACGCTCCTCGAACGCAGCAGCGGAGATCCGCTCGCGAGACCGGCGCAACTCCTCGAGCTGCGCCTGCTGGGCCGCGTACAACAGGGCGTTCTCGATGGCCAGTCCGGCCAGTCCGACCGCCGCGTCCTGCAACGGGTGCTGCGCCGCGAGAGCCTCGTCGTGCTCGACGAGTGCGACGAGTTTGCCCCTGCGCCGCACCCCCGTGACGGCCCGGCCGTCCGGGGCGCGGCCTGCGGCAGGCGACGGGCCCGCGCCACCGGTGGCGTCGTACGCGCCGGCCGCCGCCGAGTCCCGTGCTGTGCCGGGCGGGTACACGAGAGTGAGTGTCGGATCGCCCAGCACATCCGCGAGCGCCTGTTGGAGCCCGTGGGGGGACCCCGGCGGATGGCCGCGTTCCGTCCTCAGCACCGCGCGGGCGGCCCGGCTCTGCGCGATCTCCAGCTGCACGGTCCTGGCGAGGACGACCAGCGGGATGACCAGCAGGTCGACCGCGAGCACGCCCAGCAGGATCGCCACCCGGGCACCGGTGGGCGCCCCGGCCGCAGCGGTCGCGGCAGTCGCCGTACCGCCCGCTCCGGCCACGATGGCCGCCGTCCACATCGCCGATGCGTGCCGGCGGCGCAACCGGGTCGTGGTGATCCATCGGTGGGCCACCACCAGCAGGACGGCCACTGTCAGTCCGATGTAGACGAGGCTGCTCGCTTTCGCCCAGGCGGTGTTGGGGCCCGGTGTCATGTCCCACCACCAGGGTGGTTGCGGGGACTCGGCGACGTACCGGCCGACCTGGGTCCCCACGGCGCCGAGGTACCCCGCGACGGCGAGGGTCCGGGCCGCACGTCCGTCCAGTCGGCCGTCCGGCAGCGCCAGCGCGAGATGGCCGAGCACCGCGGTCCACAGATAGGCGAGGCAGAAGCCGGCCCCGAACAGCAGGGGGTGGTGGCATGCCCGCAGGTCCCCGAGGTGGAAGGCGGTGCCGCAGAGCATCAGCAGCCGGCCGGTGTCCGGGCGCGGTCGAGCGCAGCGAGATCAGCAGTCCGCAGAGGATGGCCAGCGCACCGAAGCCGTGCAGCGCGGTGCCGGTCCAGCCGCGTTCCGGGCCGGATCCCGAGATCGCGGTTCCGGTTCCTGCCCACAACAGGCCGATGGCCGCAGTGGCATACGCCCCGATGCGGCGCCGGTCCGGACACCCCCGCTGTCGCCACGCGCCCGCCGGGATGCACGGCAGTCGTCGGCCGGACACGGGCTGCGGGCACTTCGGCGGCCGGCGACGACCGGCTTCCCGATCCTCCCTGGACATGTCCGGCCTCCCCCAAAGCCTTCACGTCTGTACATGTCAATGTATGGGCGTCAGTGTAGGGCTTTCTCCGCCGGTCGTCGTGCGCGCGGCGCCGCCACAATTTTCCGCTCAGGTGCCCCCCATGGAGGCGGTGGTGACGATCGGCTGCAAGGCTGCGTCCAGCCAGTCCCGTGACGAGGCGTACGCCCGGAGGAAGAGCGATGGGCGCCATCGACGACGTGTGAAGAACTGGAACATCCTGCGCGGCTGCCGGCTCGAGGGCAACGGCGCTTCACCTGGCCATGCTCGGTATCACCCGGCTGCACGACCTGGCCCTCACCCGGTAACTCACGTCCTGTACGGGACGACCTCCAGCTGAGAAGGGCCTTCGGCGAGCCGGTGCAGTAGTGAGGCCGCCACCTCGTTGAGCCAGCACAACGACGGCGCGATCGGCAGCGCGTCGGTTCTCACGGATCGGATCACAGCCCGGGCCGAGGGGTACGCCGGGTTGGTGCAGGCGGAGTTCGAACCCCGCGAACCCGTGCGCCACAGCACTGGCCCAACGCCCCGGCCCCGCTCAGGACTGGTACGGCTGCTGCTGCGGTTGCCCGTACGTCTGACCGCCCTGACCGCTCGCGGCCTGCGCCTGCAGCTGTTCCGCCTGCTCCTGGGGCACCTTCTGCTCCGCACCGCAGAAGGTGCACTGCGTCGCGTACTTCGTCGAGATTGGGATCAGCGGCACGAAGAACAGCGTGAACTTCGTGACCCGCTTCTTGAGCGTGTGCGCGGAGGGATTGCCACAGTGGCCGCACACCAGGGTCAGTATCGCCAGCTGGTACAGGTATCCCTTGGTACCAAAGATGATCAAGCTGTTGATCCCTCCCAGGTCAGCGCCTGCCGGACCGGTGCCGGCGAAAGGCGGGGTGCACTCACAGGAGCACAGTCTCGTACAGGTGGCACGACGCCGAGGTCAACTGTGCCAGCAGACACCGGGCCGTCGGAACTCGTGAACGACTGGAGCATCATCCTCGTTCCCAACCGCGCCCCCCACCGTCGCCGAGCACCGGTGCGCCGCCCGCCGCCCCCGCGCTTCAGGGGGCCGACCGCATGCCGGATCAGGCGTGCGTGCTCCCCGGCCCCGTTGTTGTCCCGCCCGGTCGGCCCACCGGCGGTGGGGGCCCTGGCGGGGGCACCCACGGGGTGGGCGGGACGTCGTCCTCGAAGTCGCCGCGGAGGGCGGCGAGGGCGAAGGCCACCATGGAGGCCAGGAGGAGCAGTGCGAGCGGCCCCCAGACCGCCGGGATCGCCCACATCGGCCAGTCGTTGGCCGCCTGCGCCCAGAGCGTCAGGATGGCTGTGCCGCCCATGCCGACGCCGTGCCAGCACACCACGGTCGCTGCTGTCGCGTGACGCCTATTACCCCGCGCGAAGAGTGACCACAGCCCTCCGACGAGGGCGGTCAGGCCGAACGAGATACAGGCGAGCGCGCCGCCGAAGCGGTCCTCGGGCCACCCCACGGGCCCGGTGGACGTCTGCTGCCGCCGTCCGTCGGCGTCCCGTACCTCCACGACCTGGCCGTGCCAGATCAGGCCGACGACCTTCTCGTCCGGCGCCATCTCCGACAGCACGGGATCGGCGTTCCGGAACGTCACTTCCCACGGCTCACCGGACGGCAGCACCAGCTCCGCCTCCGGCGGCTCGCTCCTCTGTCCGCGGTTCGTATCGGCCTTCCGAACAGTGAATTCCTGCTTCCACAGGCACCCCGACGCCTTCACCGGGACAGCGGCACACGCCGGCGCGGCACGAAATTCCCGCTCCCGCTCCAGCGCTCCACGGATTTCGAAGGCCGTCGCCACTCCCATGCCGAGAGCCGCGACAGCCAACAGCAGCCACACCACGCTCCGTGTCGCCTTGTCCCCCGCCGACCCCACCGCGCCCCCTCATCCACACTCACAAGCCCCCCGGAACCCGTATTTGATCACTCCGGCCGATGGCCGCCCATGCCCACTACCGGCAGCGCACGGCCGACCGGGCTTGCCGGGCCGAGGCAACGAAGGGAAGGGCGGCTGTCGACCGTCTCGGCGGCCGCTTGCGTCCCGTGGGCGCAGCCGGGCAGTCGAACCGTTCGGGTGTGCGGGCCCTGGCCCGTCCGCCGGCGGATGCGAGTGTTCCGGGTGAGCGGAGGGTCGTACGACGGTGGTGCGTGGTTCTCGGCAGGTCCCGGGCTGCGCCGGCAGGTGACGCTAGCGCAGCGTGGCCACGAAGCTCCGACCGTGGACGTGGCGGGTGGTGACCTCGATCCGCGTGCCGCCGGGAACCGGGCTGACCCGGACCCCGTCCTCCGCCGAGACCTCCCTCATACCGCGGCCGCGGACGGTGACCGAGATCGCGTCCCGCTCCATGGTGGGGTCGGACACCGCGACGGAGATCGTTCCGTTCCGCGCCTGGCGGAGGATCACCGATGCCGGGCCGTCGATCGAGAGCCGTTCGGCACGGTGTGTGCCTCGGGCGAAGGCGTTGACGGCGACGATGCACAGTCCGCTGTGCTTGACGGCTTGGACGGCGGCGGTGTTGACCAGGACGGACACCGGCCCGTCGGCGTACGACCTCAATTGCCCCTCGGAAGCGTTCGGGACGAGAGCCCAGGCCATCGACGTGAGCGGCGCGGCGGCCGCCTGCTCGACGGAGACGGAGAAGACCTGCTTGCTCACCCTGGTGTCGGGGTTGGACGCACGGACGACGCGGCGGCTGCGGGTGAGCGTGTCGAGCGCGACAGTCGGCCGTTGCTCGTCCAGGAAGACGTATCCGACCGCAGTGCCCTGGCCGGCATTGACGTAACGCAGCCACGCCAGCGGTGCCGTGCCGGGGCCGGACCAGGACGTGTTGTCCCGGAGTTCCCCGGTGACGGAGACGGCGTCCGACGGGTGTGCGATCCGGCTGTCGATCGTCGTCGTCGCCGCGCGTCCCGCGGAGTCACCTACCCCGGCCGCGAGGACGACGATCTCCTCATCGAACATGAACCACGACTTCGTGGCGTCGGCGTTGCGGTGGACGACGAAGTCGTCGGGCAGGGTGCCGGCCTGCTTCGCGGCGTACGCGGCGTCATCGGCTTGGACGAGCCCGGCCGTGCCGTATGCGCCGAGAGTGGCGCCACCGGAAAACCTGTTGGTGCCACGGGGGAAGTAGACGTAGGTGTTCTGCGACTCGGACGACGAGGTGAACCCGCACTCCGGGTTGTCGTACCAGGGAGTGCCGTAGAGCTCGGGGATCGTACGGCGGGTCTCCACGGGTGCGGTGACGCCGGCGAGGCGGTAGGGCGGGACGGTCGTGTAGTAGTCGACGCCGAAGGCCTGGGTCTGGTCCTGGCCGGCGAGGTAGAGGTGGTGAGCACCGTCGCCCTGGAACCATGGCATGAGGTTTTCGCTGCTCATGTACTCGTACTTGCTGATCCTGGTGGAGCTGCGGGCCAGGGCGAAGGCATAGCCGGGGCGCCGGTGGACGGTCTTGTCCATGGCGTTGAACGCGACATTGCGCTCGGCTGGATTGAGGTCCTTCGCCGGGACCGACGCATCGGCGAGGATGTCGGCGTAGCGGGCGATGCTGACCGGGGATACGAAGCTCGTCGGATCGAGGGCGGCCCGCGAGGACTGCCGTACGAACTTCACGTAGCCCTTGAGGGCCGTGGTGTCGCCACCGGTCGCGTATCCGGAGAGGTCGACGACGGCCTCGACGACGGCGGCGACGTCGGCGTAGCCGGTGGTGGCCCTGGACACGGCACGCCCCTTGACGATCTCCATCATCCAGCCCTCGAAGATCAGTGGGGCGAAGCTGTCGACCACCCATCCCCGCACGGTGCCGACGAGATCGCCGCTCCGGACGTAGCTCGTGCCGTCGAGGATTTTGATGGTCTGGACGACGCGGGTGAGCAAGCCCTTGCCGTAGGAGCCGGTGTAGGCGACGGAGGCGTGCTGGATGAAGGAACCATCCGCATAGAAGCCGTCGGTGACGCCGTTCCGGAGGTGGTACGGGTCGACCGTCGCGAAGACGGTCAGCTGGTCGGCGACGGCCTTGCCGATGCGGGTGTCGTCGCCGAGGATCGCGCCTTGGAGCATCCGGTTCGTCGTGATGTCGGCGAGGTTGGCTCCGGTGTGGAAGCGCGAGCCGAGGTCGACGTCGCCGTCCTTGCCGTTGCGGAGGTAGGCGTCCATCGAGCCGACGTAGGTGGTGGCGAGGTCGGGCTTGTAGGCCCCGAGCTCGTCCTGGAGCAGTACCAGGGTCTTGCTCACATGGGAGGAGATGCCGATCTCCCAGTTGAACCAGTTGCCGTAGTACCCCTGCGACTGGTCGCCGTAGTAGTGGTCATGGAGCCGGAGCAGGCCGTCCAGGACCCGTCTTTGGACGGTCACGTTGTCGCGGAGATCGGACGCGGTGCCTCCGGGCGCGCGGGTTGCCAGGGCGATCTCGTAGAGGTACTGGAACGACCTCGTCAGGTTCGCGTCGCTGGTGCCGAGCGTGACGCCGCGGAAGAGCTCCTCCGGCCCGGCGTTGTCCATCGCCGTGAGCCGCGCCCTGGCTGTCGACTCGATGGATGCGAGCTTCGCGCCCACCTCGGATCGGGCGTTGGAGCCGGTGGTGCCGGCGAAGACCGCGACCGTGTTGCCGATGAGGAGGGCATGGTCGGTGGTCGCCCCGGCCGGCTGGGGCGCGGCCCACGCCCGGATCGGCTGCGCGACCGCCAACAGGGTGGCGGCAGGGAGCATCGAGATCAGCGCACGACGCGAAAGCTGCATGGGCCACGCTCCAAGGTTCGTGCCGGAAAGCGCTTGCCACATCGAAGCAACGCTCACCGCCCACGTCAATGGGCGCACCGGCCCGCACTGCCGTGGCGGTGGGCGTCCTCGAGGACCCGGCCTCGACCCAGCACTCGGTCGATCAGGGTGCCGTTACTCCCCGGTCCTGCCCGGACAGTGGTTCAGCCCTCGGAGGCCGAGAGACGCTCGGTGAATGACTTCCCGCCGTCACGGGATTCGTAGACGCCCCCTTGGGTGGCCGCCAGGAGGTGGTTGTCATCGAGCGCCGTGAGGGCCTGGGGCGGACCGCCGGGCACGCTGCCGGCCTTCTTCCAGGTCGCACCGCCGTCGGAGCTGTGGCTCAGGGCGCCCGCTGCGTCGATGCCGTACAGCGCGTTGTCCCCGGCCCAGGAGAGGTACACCATGACGGGCGCAGCACCCTTGGCGAACGTCTCGCCGCCGTCGGCGCTCTTGGCGATGCCGTCCTCGGTGGTGGCCAGGACCACGTCGGGGTCCTGGGGGCTGACCGCGATGTCCACCGCGGCGAGGTCGGCACGCTCGTCCCAGGTCGTGCCGTCCTTGCTGACCCGTAGCATCCCGTTGGTGCTGTCGTAGCCGTAGATGGTGCCGTGGGCGTACTCCAGGGCGTGGAAGTCGGCTTCGCCGCCAAGAGAGCGCGTCTTCCAGGTCTTTCCGGCGTCCGTGCTCTCGAGCAGTCCCCGGTTCGAGGGGCCGTCAGCGCCTGGTGCGGGGTGGCCGCTGCCGAGGAAGGTGTTGGCCTTGGCAACGGTGAAGCCCATGTAATCGGCGGTGTCACCGACGCTCCTGGAAGCGCCGTCCTCGTCCACCGCGATGATGCCGCGGTGAGTGGCGACGTAGAGCTTGCCGTCCGCGGGATTGATGCCCAGGCCGTGGATGTGACCGATGCCCGCGGTGGAGTGGGCGTGTTCCGGTGAGTCGTCGGAGCACCCGGTCAGCGCGGCTGCGAGCAGGAGGGCCGTGGCGGCAGCGAGGGGAGGGAGTTGCAAAGCCATCGGGGGCGTCCTTTGTCCGGGGCGGAGGTGGGCGGCACGCGGTGAAAGTACACGGGAAGCCCGTAGCCGCTGACAGCGGAGTCGCAGGAGTGCGTCATACGCCTCCACGTGGTGCGGCAGCGGGAGCAGGAGAGCGGTCAAGGACTCGATGCGCGTCCGTCCGCGCAGGAACGGAGAGCCGTGCCCCGCAACGGCACGATCACCCAAAGTCAGTCGGCGGTGCGAGGTGCCGGCTACTCGTCGTGCCGTTGGTACATCGCGGTCATCGTGCCGGTGGGGTCGAGTCGCTGCAGCATCGCGTCGGCGATCTCGGTCAGCTGGCGGAGTTGCGTGGGGGTCAGCGCGTCGATGACGTGCTCGCGGACGTTGTCCACGTGACCGGGGGCGGCCTGCCGGACCTTGTCCCGACCCGCGTCCGACAGCCGCGCGTTGGTGGCACGGCCGTCCTCGGGGCAGGAATACCGCTCCACCAGGCCGCGGTCCTCGAGCCGCCGGGCGACGTGGGACAGCCGCGGCAGCGTCGCGTTGGTCTGGGCCGCGAGCGCCGTCATGCGCATCGTGCGCTCCGGCGCCTCGGAAAGCATCGCGAGCACGTAGTACTCGAAGCCTGTCAGACCGGCCTCACGGCGCAGCTGGGAGTCCAGCGATGCGGGCAGCAGCTCGAGCACCGCGACCAGCCGTACCCAGGTGGCCAGCTCGTCCTTGGTCAACCACTTCGTTCTCATGACCACAAGTGTGCCCGACGTTAAGTTGTCGCAACAACTAACCGGGGTGTAACTTGATTGAAGCGACAACCAAAGGGGGCCTCTGTCTCCCGTCGCGGCGCTCATCCGATCCACCGATTCACCGATCCGCCCGAAAGGTCCACAACCTCCATGCGCACGCTGCTGCACCCCGCCTTTAAGGCCCCGGCCCTGACCGACCTCGCCCTGCTCGTCTCGCGCGTCGCGCTGGGCGTCATCCTGCTCGCGCACGGCTGGCAGAAGTTCAACGAGTACACCCTCGACGGCACCGCGGCCTCCTTCGGTGAGATGGGCATCCCGGCCCCGGCCGCGGCGGCGACGTTCGCGACCGCTGTGGAGGCCCTCGGTGGCGCCGCGCTCATTCTCGGGCTCCTCACCCCGGTGGTCGCGCTGCTCAACACGGTCAACCTCCTCGGCGCGCTCGTGCTCGTACACCTCGGGAACGGCGTATTCGTCGACAAGGGCGGCTACGAGCTCGTCCTCGCCCTCGTTGCCGGACTGCTCGTCATCGCGGCGCTCGGCGCCGGAAAGCTCAGCGTCGACGGCCTCATCGGCCGCCGCACCAGCGCCGCCCCGGCCAGCCCCGTGACCACGGCCTGAGGCCACGACGCCCCGCTCGCTCCTGAGCCTCACGCCCCCGGCTCGAGCGAGCCGGGGGCGTCCGCCTCGGCGCGTACACGTACCTCTGTGGAGGAGCCCGACCCCCATGTCGTTCGCACCCGTCCGGTTGAACCACGCCGTGCTCTTCGTCGCCGACCTGCCGCGCGCCGAGCGCTTCTACACCGACGTCTTCGGGATGGTGGTCGCCGCCCGGGAGCCGCGCGCGAACGCGGCGTTCCTGCGACTGCCCCACTCGGACAACCACCACGACTTCGGCCTGTTCGGAGTGGGCCCCGCGGCGCCGCCGAAGCACCGCGGCGGCATCGGGCTCTACCATCTGGCCTGGCAGCTCGACTCCGTCGAGGAGCTCGCCGCTGCCCGGCAGACGCTGGTCGATGCCGGCGCCTGCACCGGCGAGTCCAGTCACGGCGCCACCAAGAGCGTCTACGGCGCCGACCCCGACGGCAACGAGTTCGAGATCATGTGGATGCTGCCGCGTGAGGCCTGGGGCGAGTACGAGAACTCCGCCCCGGTCGAGGCCCTCGACCTCGACGCGGAGCTGAACCGCTGGTCCGGCGTCCGGACCGCCGGCCGTATCGTCACGGACGGCTGATATCGGTACCCGCACCGGCACCGACACCGAGGCGGCCGCCTCGTGAGCACGTCCCCGAACCCGTCGTGGCGTAGCGCAGCCCGGACCAGCCGGACCGGCCGCTGGTGGTGCTGCTGCACGGCCACGGCGGCGACGAGCAGTCGATCGTCGGCCTGGCCGACCGCCTTCCCGCCGATGCCTCCTACGCCACGGTCCGCGCCCCGATCGCCGAGGGCGTCGGGTACGCCTGGTTCGCCTGGTTCGCCGACCGAGGCATCGGCCGCCCCGTCGCGGAATCGCTGACGCAGACGATGTCCTGGTTCCGGAGCCGGCCCGACCGGACCACCCCCGCCGGCCGCCCGGTGGTGCAGGAAGAGCGGTACAGCTCTCTGCCGTGTCGCGGTGCGGCCGGTCGTGGTGCGGGAGGCCCCGCCCTCGCCCTCCTTGCGGATCAGGCCGCCGAGCAGCCCGCCGTGCAGCGGGGCGGCTGTGCTGAAGACGCGCACTCGAGAGCCACAAGGCCACATCCGCCGCGGTGAGGAACGCAGACGGTCCACCGCCCGGGCGGGGGCGTCGTGCCAAGGACGGCGCCGGCCACCGAGTGGTCCCGGGCGGCCGGCCCAGCAACAGTCACCGTTCCCTCACACGAACCTCTGGAACTCCCTGTGTGCATCACTGAACACACCCGGTAGCCTGCTCGTACCCCTGGCGGTGGGAAGCCGTGCTGCGCCTCTCCGGCACGCCTCGAAATCCTCATCCGCCGCCTTGGAGAAGTTTTGTTCCACGGAGGTTCACCCATCCACCGGTCCGAGCCGCGTACGCACTTCGGACGCCTAACAGAGAGTCACGTACCTGATGGGAGACTTCTCCGGCAGCATCGCCGTCGCCCTCTTCCTGCTGTTCATCGGCTGCTGCTTGTTCCTGTCGATGTGGGCCAGCCCGGATCTGCGCGTCGGGGACGGCTTCTTCCGTGAGGGGAGCGAGCAACTCGGCCCGCGGCCCTCCGGACTCGCCTTCGCCGGTGACATCGTGCACGCGACCGCCGTGTTCTACCTCATCGGCATCGTCGCCGTGGGCGGTACGGACGGCGTGATCATCGTGGCCTGCGCCGCTGTCTCGCCACTGCTGATGCAGCGGTGGCTGGCAGGGAAGCTGGCCGCCGCGGGGGGCCGGTCCTTCGGCGAGACGGTCGCCCGCCACCTACCGCCCGGGCCCGCACGCCGTGCCGCCGGCTTGGCCACTCTGGCGGCTACGATCCCGCTCCTGGTCGCACAGCTCCAACCCATCGCCGAAACCGCCTTCTTGATGGGCGTTACGGAACGGTCGACCCGGCAGCTGATCATCCTGCTGATCGGTGCACTGGTCCTGGCCTGCGCAGCGATCGGCGCCGCGCGGGGGGCGACCATCCTGCAGATCGGCAAGATCGTCGCGTTGCTCGTGGTCGCCCCGCTGCTGGCCGGTCTGGTGCTGTTCCGTTTCGACGGAGACCTCGGCGCCCTGGTGCAGGCGGCCGAGCAGCAGCAGGGCGCCACCGGCGTGTATCTGGGCATGGGCGGCCTGTTCGGCGAGAGCGTCGCCGGGTATGTCGATCTTGCCTCCTTCGCGGTGAGCGTGCTGCTGGGCGCCGCCTTCCTGCCGTTTCTCGTCACCCGGCTCGCCGGGGCCCCCACCCCGGCGGCCGCCCGGCAGACGGCCGGGGTGGGATTCGCCGTGGTGGCCTTCCTGTGCTGCCTGGCGGCCATCATCGGCTTCGGTACCGCAGCTCTGGTCGAGCCACGTGACCTGGCCGAACAGGGACCGTTCGGCGGCAACAACGCCGCTCTCCTGGCCGCCGTCCTGGACGGAGGAGCCGCCGGCAACTTGGGCAAGTGGCTGCTGTTCGTGATGTGCGCGGCCTTCTTGACAGTGCTCGCCGCCGCCTCCGTCCTGCTGCTCTCAGGGTCCGCCGCGATAGTCCACGACTTGGGCTGGGGCGGCAGTTCGGACGTGGAGCCGGACGTACGGCGGGACACCGGCGCGGTACGGCCACGGCTGGCGATGGTGGGCCTGGGAACTGTCTGCATTCTGCTGGCGGTGATGACACCCGATGTCAGCCCCCAGTTCTGGCTGATCATCGCCTACAGCGTGACCGTCTCGACCCTCTTGCCCCTGCTCGTCCACGGGCTGGGACGGCGGCCGATCCCCGCCGCGGCGCTGCAGCGGTGCGTCTACGGCAGCCTGGCGCTGATCGCCGTGCTGACGTTCTTCTCTCCCGCGATGTCAGGAGCACCGGACTCGGTCTTCCCGGACGCGGACTGGAGCCTGTGGCCGCTGTACGCGCCGGGCGCGGTGAGCATGCCCGCCGGCTTCCTCCTGGCCCGGACGTGGCGCGGCACCGGCCGGACGGACACCCCTCAGCCGATGGCCGCCCCGACGCTGCCCTGACGTCAGCCCCCACTCGGCCCGGCGCGGTTTCGGCCCCGGACCGCGCTGTGCGAGGACCGGGGCGGCTACGAGGCAGATGTGCCGGTGTTGCTGCGGCAGTTGCACGGGCCGGCAGGCGCAGCGCACCGGGCACACAGTGGTCCTCGTGGAACACGGCATGGCTGTTCCGCGCGACACCGGTGGGAAGACACTCGCCCATGTCACAGGAGCGTCCACCGAGGTGTCCCGTTGGATGGGGCACAGCTCCATCGGGGACACGGCGAATCGCCACGGCCGCCTCACGCCCGGCGTCAGCGAGCGCTGCCGCCGGACCGTGGCGAGGCGGCCGTGCGGGGCAGGGCAGCAGAGCAGGATGGCGTCAGCAGATGCCCAGTTCGCGCAGGGCGCGTTGCTGCGTGGGGGCCGGCTTGGCGGGCCAGTAGATGTAGCAGATGCCGCCGGTGCCGCTTCTGACCTGGCCCTTCTCGTTGTAGCGCTTGGTCCGCAGCCAGATGTTCTCGAACTGCCGGCGCTGGTAGACGTTGCGGACGGCGTCGTTGCTGTCGCTCGCCGGGTCGTTGGCGATCACGTCGCCGTTCTCCGCGAAGCCGATGATGCACATCAGGTGCCCCGCCGTGCCGTAGCCGGCGCCGTCGAGCTCCGACTCCATGAACGACTGGGAGGTGATGACCGGGATGCCGGCGTGAATCAGCTTCTCGGCGTCGTTGAGCGAACCGAGCCGGGTGACGATGCCCTGCATGTCCCGGTACGTCGCCGCATAGGCGGCGTTGAACGGCCAGTTGCCGCAGCCGTCGTACTGATAGTCGAAGGTGTAACGGGCCGCGTGGCAGACCTGCGGGTCGGCGAAGTCGGGGTTGACCCAGGCCAGGTCCTGCTGCGTCGGCCCACGACCCCAGTACTCGATGATCATCTGGGACGAGGTGGGGCTGCACCAGGCCTCGCCGCCGTTGTCGTACTCCGGGTACTCCCCGATGTGGATGTTCTGCGAGTACCGCGGCACCTCCAGCTCGCGCCCCCCGGCCAGGGTCGGCCGCGACGCGGGGACGGTGAAGCGGTCCGGGACGTCGGAGGCCATCGCGCCCAGCCGCCACACCACCGGGGTGCCGTCGCTGCCGGGCTTGCGGTAGAGGGTGAGCCGCAGCCGGTACGAGGCCAGGCGGAGCCCGCCGGCCGTGTCGTCGATGGAGAAGGTGTCGGTCCAGATGCTGCTCTTGTCGTCCGACTGGTCGTCGACGGAGGTACGGCGGATGTCCTCGTCGCCCGCCGCCCAGCGGCCCATCACGTACCAGGGCGTGTCTGTGCCGTCGGTGTAGGTGCCGCGCAGTTCGACCTGGAGCCAGGTGCCGGCGGGGGTGTCGGCGTTCCAGGAGGTGACGACCTCGCTCGCCGGGGTGGCGAGCTCCCGGGCCTGGCTGGTCCAGGTGGCGTACTCCCAGGCCGCGGTGGTGCCGGTGTGCGGGTCGGTGTAGTCCGTACGGCCCGCCGGGCTGCCGATCACGGCGCCGGGCCGGTGGCCGGCCCGGGCCCGGACACCCCGCGCCTCGCCGGAGCGCCAGTCGGAGTAGCTGCTCCAGCCTCGGTACTCCACGCGGGCGGCCCCCTTCGCGGACGAGGATCCGGCGGCGGCAGCGGCGTCTCCGGCCGCTGCGGACG
>DOWQ01000670.1:0-1312 GCA_003519485.1 Streptomyces sp.
ACACCCGGCGCGGCAGCAGCCTGGCGGCGGCCGAAGCCACCGCGAGAAAGGCCCGGTAGCCCCGCCGGCTCGACCACAGCGCCGCCCACGCGCACCAGCCGGCGGCGGCCGCCCGGTGCCCGGACCCGGCGTGATCGGCGCGCAGGTCGACCAGCATGTCCGGCAGCGGGATCTTCACCGGGCAGACGTCCGCGCACGCACCGCACAGGCTGGACAGGTACGGCAGTTCGGCGTCCTGCGGGTGCTCGCCCAGCAGCGGCGAGAGCACCGCGCCGATCGGCCCGCCGTACGCCGAACCGTAGGCATGTCCGCCGCCCAGCGTGCGGAACACCGGACAGGCGGTCTGGCACGCGCCGCACCGGATGCAGGCGAGCACCTCCTCGTACCGGCCGCCCAGGATGTCGTGCCGGCCGTTGTCCAGGATCACCAGGTGCAGCTCCTCGGGGCCGTCCGTCTCGCCCGCCCGGCGCGGCCCGGTGACCAGCGTCTGATACACCGTCACTTGCTGTCCGGTGCCCGCGTGCGCGAGCAGTGGGACGAGCACCCCGAGGTCGGCCATCCGCGGGATCACCTTTTCCAGGGTCATGACGGCGACATGCACCGGCGGCTGTGAGGTCACCATGTCGGCGTTGCCCTCGTTGGTGACGGTCACCAGGGTGCCGGTCTCCGCGACGGCGAAGTTGACGCCGGTGACGCCCATGTCGGCGCGGCGGAAATCCTCCCGCAGCCGGGCCCGCGCGAACCCGGCCAGCGCGGTGACGTCGTGGTCCAGCCGTTCCCCGGCGAGCGCGTCGAACCGGTCGGCCACGTCACCGTGGGCCAGATGCACGGCGGGCGCGACGATGTGGGCCGGCCGCTCGTCGCCGAGCTGGACGATGTACTCGCCGAGGTCACTCTCCACCACCTCGATCCCGTCGGCCTCCAGCCCCGCGTTCAGCTCGATCTCCTCGGTCACCATCGACTTCGACTTCACGACCAGCCGGGCGCCGTGTTCCGCGGCGATCCGGCGCACGATCGCGGTGGCGTCGGACGCGGTGGCGGCGCGGTGCACCACGCCGCCGTGCTCGGTGACCTTCGCGGTGAGAGCCCCGAGGTGGCTCTCGATGTCACCGAGCGTCTCCCGGCGGATCCGCGCGGCGCGCTCGCGGAGCGGCACGATGTGCTCCGGCCACCCCCCGCGCTGCCACTCCCGGCTGCGGTCGCCGAGCCGTACGGCGGTACGGCCCGACTCCGGCCGCGACACCGCCTCGGCGGTGACGAGGGGCAGCAGCTTCCGGTGCTCGGGGCGCGCCCCGGCCGCCCACTCGGGCCG
>DOWQ01000670.1:1318-5272 GCA_003519485.1 Streptomyces sp.
TGCGGTCGTGCGGCACCCGTTCGGCTCCCCGCAGGGCGGTGGAACGGTCATTCACGCGACTGCCTCCTCGAGGGTGCGGGGCCCGCCGGGCAGCGCCGCGGCGAGCAGTTCGGCGACGTGCAGGGTGCGCAGCGAGCCGCCCTGCCGCCGGGCGCGGCCGGCCAGCTGCAGCAGACAGGTGGAGTCGGACGAGATCACGTGGGTCGCACCGGTCGCCGCCGCGTCGGCGAGCTTGCTGTCCGCCATGGCGCAGGAGACCTCGGGGTACTTGAGCGCGAACGTGCCGCCGAAGCCGCAGCACACCTCGTTGTCGACCGCCTCGTGCAGCCGCAGACCCCGCACCGTGCCGAGGACGTCCCGCGGCGACGCCTTCTCCTTCAGCGAGCGGAGCATGTGGCAGGAGTCGTGCCAGGTGACGTCGCCGCTCAGCGCGAGCTCGAGCTGCGTGCCGTGCAGCGCGAGGAACTGGGTGAACTCGCTCGTCCGCCCCGCCACCTCCTCGGCGCGCCGCCGCCAGCGCCCCTCGAGCACGCGCGGGAACTGGTGGCGCACCGTGGCGGTGCACGAGCCGGACACCCCGACCACCGCGTCGTACTCCTCGAACACCCGCACCCAGCAGCGCATCAGTTGCGCGGCCGGGCCGGGGTGTCCGGAGTTGAGCGCCACCTGGCCGCAACAGGTCTGCGCGGCCGGGGTGTGGACCGTGGCTCCGGCGGCCTCCAGGACGCGGACCGCCGCCAGGGCCGGGCCGGGCGCCGCCAGGTCGGCGGCACAGGAGGTGAACAGGGCCACCCTCAATGCGACTGCCTCCCCACCGCGGAGCCGCTCTTGCCGACCAGGAAGTCGAGGTCGCAGCCCTGGTCGGCCTGGAGCACATGGTCGCCGTAGAGCCGCGCCCAGCCGCGCTCGTGCGGCGCGGGCGGCGGCTGCCACGCGGCCCGGCGGTCGGCCAGTTCGTCGTCGGGTACGTCCAGGTGCAGCCGGCGGGCGGGGACGTCGAGCTCCACCCAGTCGCCGGTGCGCACCAGCGCGAGCGGCCCGCCGACCGCGGACTCCGGGCACACGTGGAGCACCACGGTGCCGTACGCGGTGCCGCTCATCCGGGCGTCGGAGATCCGGACCACGTCGTCGATGCCCTGCTCGGCGAGCTTGCGCGGGATCGTCATGTTGCCGACCTCGGGCATCCCGGGGTATCCGCGCGGGCCGGCGTTCTGCAGGACGAGCACGGTGTCGGCGTCGACGTCGAGGTCCGGATCGCCGGCCGCCGCGTCGTAGGCCTCGATGCTGTCGAAGACGAGCGCCCGGCCCCGGTGGTTGAGCAGGTGGGGTGACGCGGCGGACTGTTTGATCACTGCCCCGTCGGGCGCGAGGTTGCCGCGCAGCACCGCGGTGCCCGCGCCGGTACCGAGCGGTTCGGCGAGCGGCCGGATCACGTCGCCGATCCGTTCCGCTCCTGAAACGTTCGCCGCCAGGGACTTCCCGGTGACGGTGAGCGCGCCGCCGTCGATCAGCGGCAGCAGTTCGCGGAGGACCGCGGGGAGCCCGCCGGCGTAGTAGAAGTCCTCCATCAGATAGCGGCCGGAGGGCTGAAGGTCCACCAGCCACGGCACATCGGCGGTGAAGGTGTCGAAGTCGGCCAGCTCCAGTGGTACGCCGAGCCGCGCCGCGATGGCGAGCAGGTGGATCACCGCGTTCGTCGAGCCGCCCAGCGCCGCGTTGGCCTTGATGGCGTTGGCGAAGGAGTCCCGGGTGACGATCCGGCTCATCGTCAGGTCCTCGTGGACCATCTCGACGATCCGCTGCCCGGTGCGCTGCGCCAGCCCGTAGCGGCGGGAGTCGACGGCGGGGATCGCCGCCGCGCCGGGGAGCTGCAGCCCGAGCGCCTCGGCCATGCAGGCCATCGTGGAGGCGGTGCCCATGGTCATGCAGTGGCCGTTGCTGCGCGACATGCCCGACTCGGCTGCCGCGAAGTCCTCCTCGGACATCCGGCCGGCGTTGACGTCCTGGGTGAACTGCCAGACGGCGGTGCCGGAGCCGATGTCGCAGCCGCGGAACTTGCCGTTGAGCATCGGCCCGCCGGTGACCACCACGGTCGGCAGGTCGACGCTCGCCGCGCCCATGATCGATCCGGGCGTGGTCTTGTCGCAGCCGGTGAGCAGCACGGCCGCGTCGACCGGGTTGCCGCGCAGCGACTCCTCGACGTCCATGCTCAGCAGGTTGCGGAAGAGCATCGCGGTGGGGCGCAGCATCGTCTCGCCGAGCGACATCACCGGGAACTCGACCGGGAAGCCGCCCGCCTGCCACACGCCGCGTTTGACGGACTCGGCGAGGCGGCGCAGATGGGCGTTGCAGGGGGTGAGTTCGGACCAGGTGTTGCAGATGCCGATGACCGGCCGGCCGTCGAACACCTCGTCGGAGAAGCCCTGGGCCTTCATCCAGGACCGGTGGATGAAGCCGTTGCGGCCGGATTCGCCGAACCACTCGTGGCTGCGCAGGGTCATGTGACGTCCTCCGTGGTGAGGGTGCCGTCGATCCGGCGCGGCAGACCCAGGGTGTTGCGGTCGGCCAGCGCCTCCGGCAGCAGGGACTGCGGAGCGTTCTGGTAGCAGATCGGGCGGAGGAAGCGGCGTACGGCGGTGGTGCCGACGGAGGTGTGCACCGACGCGGTGGTCGCGGGCCACGGCCCGCCGTGGTGCATCGCGGCCGCGACGGCGACGCCGGTGGGCCAGCCGTTGAACAGGATGCGCCCGGTGCGGTCCCGCAGCCGCTCCAGCAGCGGCGCCACGTCGTCGGACTCCTCGGCGTGCACGGTGGCGGTGAGGGTGCCACCGAACGTCTCCGCCGCGGCGTGCAGTTCGTCCGTCCCGGCGTACTCCACGACGAGTGACGTGGGGCCGAAGCACTCCGTCAGCAGCGCGCCGGGGTCGGCGAGCAGTTCCCCGGCCGTCGTGGCGAGCAGCGTCGGGGCGACCCCGGCCGCGTCGTCCCCGCCGCGGACGAGGGTGCGTACGGCGCCGAGGCCGGCCAGCCGGTCGCGCTCCTCGGCGTGCCCGGCGCGGATGCGGTCCGCCAGCATCCCGGCCGACGCGGTTGCTCGGACGGCGTCGGTGAGGCGTTCCTCCAGCCCGTGGCCCTCGGGGAGGAACAGCAGCCCGGGCTTGGTGCAGAACTGGCCGGTCCCGAGGGTGAACGAGGCGACGTAGCCGTCGGCGATCGCGTCACCGCGCGCGGCCACGGCGGCGGGAGTGACGAACACCGGGTTGAGGCTGCCGAGTTCGCCGTAGAACGGGATGGGCTCGGGGCGGGAGGCGGCGATGTCCATGAGCGCGCGGCCACCGCTCACCGAACCGGTGAAGGCGGCCGCCTTGATCCGCGGGTCGGTCAGCGCGGCGGTGCCGGTGTCCGTCCCGTGCACCACGGCAAAGGTGCCCTCGGGCGCGCCCGCTGCGCACAGCGCCTCGGCGAGCACCTCGCCGGTGCGCCGGGACAGCTCCGGGTGCCCGGGGTGCGCCTTGAGCACCACCGGGGCGCCGGCCGCGAGCGCGGAGGCGGTGTCGCCGCCGGGCACGCTGAAGGCGAACGGGAAGTTGCTCGCGGCGAACACCAGGACGGGGCCGAGCGGGACGAGCATCCGGCGCAGGTCCGGGCGCGGCACCGGGGCGGCGTCCGGGTCGGCGGTGTCGATGACCGCTTCGAGGTACGAGCCCTCCTCGAGCGCGTCGGCGAAGAGCCGCAGTTGGCCGCTGGAGCGGGCCACTTCGCCGGTCAGCCGCTGTTCGGGGAGCGAGGATTCGCGCATCGCGACCGGCATCAGGTCACCGGCGGCGGCGTCCAGCGCGTCGGCGGCGGCGCGCAGCAGGGTGGCGCGCCGGGCGGGTCGCAGCGCGGCCAGTGGGCCCGCCGCGGCGGACGCGGCGGCGAGGACGGCGTCGAGGGCCTCGGGGGCCGTGTCGT
>DOWQ01000365.1 GCA_003519485.1 Streptomyces sp.
CGGCACGTACACCGCTTCCCTGACCGTGAGGGCCCATCGGGCCTCACCGGCACGGTGCGCGTCCGCATCCGCATCGGTGTCGGCGACACCGCACCGGCCGTCAGGCAGGAGCTGCCTTGTTGTACGCCCAAAGCTGCCGGCCCCGCTGACGGCCCCGCTGCCGGGCCGGCCGACACGCAGCCAGGAAAACAGGAGCACAAGCCGCAGGCAGGCCGTGAGACGGCCACGACCCCGGTCCCGGTGGTACCGCCACCCGGGGCCGGGGTTCGGCATGCCCTGCCCCAAGAGACCTTTGTCCAGCGGCAGGAAGAAGCCGGTGCCGATGTATGTCAAAGGGGTTTCCGAATTGGATGAACGCGGTTACGGTCCTGGAGTTGTACCGGTCGGTCCCACCATCCCGGGCGTTCCCGGGCAGGCCCCTCCTCTTCACTCACGGCCGACCGGTTCACCGGCGCGACGGCGCGCGCCTGTCACACACCGTCATCCCTCCGGAGGACCTTCGTGCACAGGAAACGGCCCCGACCACGCAAGTACCTGGCGCTGCTGACGAGCTCCGTGCTCGCGCTCGCCACCCTCGCGCTCACTGCCCCGCAGTCCGGTGCCGACACCGTCGCCGACGACGGGCGCACAGCCGCTGCGGCCGAGGACTTCCAGCAGGTCACGCTCGCCAAGGGCGCGGCCGAGACCGGCGAGCCCATGACGCTCGCCGTGCTCCCGAACCGCTCCGTACTGCACACCTCGCGCGACGGCACGCTGCGCATCACCAACGCGGCCGGCGACACCCGGATCTCCGGCAAGATCCCGGTCTACTCGCACGACGAGGAGGGGCTGCAGGGCATCGGCATAGACCCGAACTTCGCCGAGAACCGCGCGATCTTCCTCTACTACGCGCCGCCGCTCGACACCCCCGCCGGTGACGCGCCCGAGGAGGGCACGGCCGCCGACTTCGCCCCGTACGACGGCGTCAACCGGCTGTCCCGCTTCGTCCTCAACGAGGACGGCACGCTGGACAACGCCAGCGAGCAGAAGGTCCTCGACGTCCCCGCGACCCGCGGCATCTGCTGCCACGTGGGCGGCGACATCGAGTTCGACGGCGATGGGAATCTGCTGCTGTCCACCGGCGACGACTCCAACCCCTTCGCCTCCGACGGCTACACGCCCATCGACGAGCGCGCGAACCGCAACCCGGCCTTCGACGCCCGCCGCACCTCCGGCAACACCAACGACCTGCGCGGCAAGATCCTCCGGGTCAAGGTCGCCGACGACGGCTCGTACACCGTCCCCGACGGCAACCTCTTCGCCCCCGGCACCGAGAAGACCCGGCCCGAGATCTACGCCATGGGCTTCCGGAACCCGTTCCGGATGAGCGTCGACAAGCCCACCGGCATCGTCTACGTCGGCGACTACGGCCCGGACGCCGGCGCGGCGAACCCGGACCGCGGACCCGCCGGCATGGTCGAGTTCGCCCGCGTCACCAAGGCCGGCAACTTCGGCTGGCCCTACTGCGTCGGCGACAACGAGCCCTACCGCGACTACGACTTCGCCACCGGCACCTCCGGCGAGTCCTTCGACTGCGCGGCCCCCAAGAACACCTCCCGGCACAACACCGGCCTGACCGACCTGCCCCCGGCGCAGGCGGCCTGGATCCCGTACGACGGCGATTCCGTCCCCGAGTTCGGCAGCGGCTCGGAGTCCCCGATGGGCGGCCCCGTCTACCGCTACGACGCGTCGCTCGACTCCCCGGTCAAGTTCCCCGAGGCGTACGACGGCGACTTCTTCGCCGGCGAGTTCGGACGGCGCTGGATCAAGCGGATCGAGCAGGACGCCGCCGGCGCCGTGCAGTCGATCAACGCCTTCCCGTGGACCGGGACCCAGGTGATGGACATGGCCTTCGGCCCGGACGGCGCGCTGTACGTCCTGGACTACGGCACCTCCTGGTTCGGCGGCGACGAGAACTCCGGGCTCTACCGCATCGAGAACGCCACCGACGGCCACTCGCCGGTCGCCGAGGCCGCCGCCGACCGTCTCACCGGCCAGGCCCCGATGAAGGTGAACTTCTCCTCCGACGGCAGCACCGACTCCGACGGCGACGACCTCACCTACCACTGGGAATTCGGCGACGGCAACACCTCCGACGAGGCCGACCCCTCGCACGTCTACCGCGAGAACGGCACCTACACCGCCACCGTCACCGCCAAGGACGCCTCCGGCCGTACGGGATCGGCCAGCGTCCACCTGACGGTCGGCAACACCGCGCCCACGGTGAAGCTGGAGCTGCCGGGTGACGGCCAGCTGTTCACCTTCGGCGACAAGGTGCCGTTCAAGGTGACGGTGACCGACCCCGAGGACAAGACCATCGACTGCTCCAAGGTCAAGGTCACCCACATCCTCGGCCACGACAGCCACGGCCACCCGGTCACCTCGGCCCAGGGCTGTTCCGGCACCATCCAGACCTCGGCCGACGGCGAGCACGACCCGAACGCCAACATCTTCGGGGTCTTCGACGCCGAGTACACCGACCAGGGAGCCGGCGGCCAGCCCGCGCTGACCAGCCACGACCAGAACGTCGTCCAGCCCAAGCACCGCCAGGCGGAGCACTTCGACGACTCCGAGGGCGTCAACGTCACGGAGCACACCCCCGCGCACGGCGGCCGCACGGTCGGCGACATCCACAGTGGCGACTGGGTCTCCTTCAAGCCCTACCGGATCGGCGACGCGAGCTCCTTCACCGCTCGTGTCGCCTCCGGGGGCGCCGGCGGCATGCTGGAAGTCCGCACCGGATCGCCGACCGGCAAGCTCGTCGGGACCGCGAAGGTGCCGGTGACCGGCGGCTGGGAGACCTACACCGACGTCAGCGCCGAGCTGAAGAAGCCGACCACCGACACCACCACGCTCTACCTGGTGTTCAAGGGCTCCGGCGACGGAGCGCTCTACGACGTGGACGACTTCACCTTCACCACCGGCTGACCGGGGCGACCGGGCGGCCGGCCCCCACCGGCCCCCGGCCCGCCCCCACCGGCCATTCCGCAGACGTATCCCCGCTGACCGACTCCGCGCCCGGGAGGGCGGCCCGGCCCCCGTGGCCGCCCGCCCTCCCGGACCGGAGGAAGGAGCAAACCCCGTGCACTCCTCCGCACACCGGACCACCAGACGGCTGGGCGTCGCGACCGCCTCCGCGGCCCTCCTCCTCGGCGCCATGGCCCTGCCCGGCAGCGCCACGCCGCGCGAGGACGACGCCGGCGACCGGGTCCTGGTCTTCTCCAAGACCGCCGGCTACCGCCACGGCTCCATCCCCGAGGGCATCAGCGCCCTGCAGGACCTCGGCGCGGCGAACGACTTCACCGTCGACGCCACCGAGGACGCCGCGGACTTCAACCAGCGCAACCTCGACCGCTACGACGCGGTGGTCTTCCTCTCCACCACCGGTGACGTCCTGAACCGCACGCAGCAGCTGGCGTTCGAGCAGTACATCGCCAAGGGCGGCGGCTACGTCGGGGTGCACGCCGCCGCCGACACGGAGTACGACTGGCCGTTCTACGGCGGCCTGGCCGGTGCCTACTTCGAGTCGCACCCGCACATCCAGCCCGCCACCGTCGAGGTCGAGGACCGGGCGCACGCCTCCACCGCGCACCTCGGAGAGGAGTGGGAGCGCACCGACGAGTGGTACAACTACCGCACCAACCCGCGGGAGAACGCCCACGTCCTGGCCACCCTCGACGAGTCGTCCTACATCGGCGGCACCATGGACGGCGACCACCCCATCGCCTGGTGCCAGACCTACGAGGGCGGCCGGGCCTTCTACACCGGCGGCGGCCACACCGAGGAGTCCTACTCCGAGCCCGCCTTCCTCGCCCACCTGCTGGGCGGCATCCGCTACGCCACCGGCGCCGTACAGGCCGACTGCCGGCCCGAACAGGGCTACACCGCACTGTTCGACGGCACCGACACCGACGGCTGGTCGCAGGCCGGGCCCGGGTCCTTCACCCTGGCGGACGGCACCCTCACCACCAGCGGCGGCATGGGCATGCTCTGGTACGCCGAGCGGGAGCTGCAGTCGTACTCGCTGAAGCTCGACTGGCGGATGTCCGGGGACGACAACTCCGGCATCTTCGTCGGCTTCCCGGCCTCCGACGACCCCTGGTCGGCGGTCAACAACGGCTATGAGATCCAGATCGACGCCACCGACGCCCCGGACCGTACGACGGGTTCGGTCTACGGATTCCAGTCCGCCGACACCGAGCTGCGCGACGCGGCGCTCAACCCGCCGGGGGAGTGGAACACCTATGAGATCCGCGTCGAGGGCGAGCGGCTGCGCGTCCTGCTCAACGGCGTGGAGATCAACGACTTCACCAACACCGACCCCGCGCGCAGCCTGAGCCAGGGGCACATCGGCATCCAGAACCACGGCGACAGCGACGAGGTGTCGTTCCGCGACATCCGCGTCAAGGAGCTGCCGCCGGCCTGAAGCCACCGGTCGACGGCGGCGAGCAGCCGCCCGGATCCGGTCGGCCGCCGGCGTTCCGAGGGGGAGCGCCGGTGGCTCGGCGGCGGGGAGCGGTCCGCCGAACCGCCCCCCGCCGCCACCCCGCACCGCGGGGCAGCGAGTGATGTACCGGGACGGGCCCGCACAGGTCCGGTCCCGCGGCAACCGCTCGGGCCGCACAGCGCCCGTTCACTGGGAGGCAGGCAGTGACGATGACCCCATCCCGCCCCGACTCCGGCTCCGACGCCGGTTCGGATGCCCGCTATGGTTCCGGCTCGGGCTCGGGCTCCGGCCCGGATGCCGGTNNGCCGGTTCCGGCTCCGGCCGCAGGCCCACCCCGGGCCGCGTGACCGGAACCGGATCTGGAACCGCACTCGGAACCGGCCACCGTGCCGAGGCCGGCGGCTCCGCCGGTCCTTCCGGCCCCGCCGCCGTGTCCGCCGGTGCCGCCGGTGAGCCGGCCGGCCCGCCCGG
>DOWQ01000552.1 GCA_003519485.1 Streptomyces sp.
GCCGGGCCGGGCTGCTCGCCGTCGCGGACGTCACCCGGCTGCCGCTGCGCGACGCGGCACTCGACGCGGTGTTCGCGGCGGGGCTGCTCTCCCATCTGCCCCAGCCGGAGTCGGGGTTGCGTGAGCTGGCCCGGGTGGTGCGGCCGGGCGGTCGGCTCGCCCTGTTCCACCCTGTCGGGCGCGCCGCGCTCGCCGCCCGCAAGGGCCGTACGCTCACCGCGGGGGACGTACGGGCGGAGCCGAACCTCCGTCCGCTCCTGACCGCCGCCGGCTGGCGCCTGTACGCGTACGCCGACGAGGACGCCCGGTATCTGGCCCTGACCGAGCGGCTGCCTCAGGGCTGAGCCGGTCCGGGGCCGGGCACGGGGCGAGGCACGGGGCAGCCCTGAGCGCCCTGCTGCGGGAAGGTGCCCAGCTCGGAGATGCGGAAGCCGGTGGGATAGCCCTTGATCTCCGGGTTCTGCCGGGCGTAGTGCGGCGTACGGCGTGGCGTCAGAAGCCGCACCGCCTTCGCGCGCAGCCGGAGCGCCCCGTGGACGACGGCGCGTGTGGCGGGCTTCGGCCGCTCGTACCGGAAGGCCCTGAGCAGCGAGTCGTCCAGCAGGGCCTTGCTCGCCCCGCGGACCAGCGGCGCCAGGGGTGCCGGATACCACGAGGCCATGAGGTCGAGAGTCGCGTCGGAGACCCGCCGGGCATCCTCGTCCCAGCCGAAGCGGGCGGCCTCGTAGTCGTCCAGGCAGCGCTCGAAATCGGCGAAGGTCCCGGGCACTTCCCTGATTCCCATGTGACGGCCGAGGGTGCGGTAGTACGCGGTCGTCGCCCGCGTCTCGTGCTCGGACAGCCGCCGCCAGCCGTAGCTGTCGATCCAGCGCTTCGGCATCACGACGAAGGTGCACAGGACGTAGCGCATGTCGTCGTTGCTGATGTCATAGGCGCGATGCATCTGGTTGATGCGGCGGATCGCTGTCCGGCCGTCATCGCTGTCGAACCCGTGCTCGACCACGGAATCGAGCAGCAGCGCGGTGTCGTCGTACCGCTTCTGCGAGCGGTCGGTGAGCTCGGCCGTCTCGGCGAGCAGCCGGCCGATGCTGGGGACGGCGTAGGTGCGGTAGAGCGCGAGTTCGAGCGCCCGGGCGATGTCCCAGGGGAATTCGTACGTCGCCGTGGTCCGGTAGATCCGCAGGAAGTCCGTTTCCGGATCCAGTCGGCGGATCTCCTTGAGCCAGTCGTAGCGCTGCACGCCGCCGTCCGTCCCTCCTGTCGCCCGAGGGACAAACTCTACGGGGCGGAGCACACTTGAAGGTCCGGAATGGTACGGACATCGCGGAAGAGGGGTGAGGCGCCATGCTCCGCCGACTACGCGGTCTACGCGGTCTACGNNGGTCTACGCGGTCTACGCGGTCTGATGGCAACGCCGAAGATCCGTCGGGGAGAGGCACGCCCGGCGCCACGGCCGCACAATCTGTTCGAGGCCGCCGCCGTGTACGTCGCGGCGGGCGCCGAGGACGACGAGGAGCGGCTCGCGGAAGCGGCCGGCTGGGTCTCGCCCGAGGCCCTCTCGTTCGGCGTGACCGAGCTGGCGTGCCGCGCTGTCATCGCGCTCGCCCGCGAACGGGACGAGTCGCCCCGGACCGTGGCCCGTTCCCTCCTCGTCCTGCCCGCGTCCTGAGCGCGACGCGCTCCGCGCGGCCGCCCGCGCGCCGAAGGCTCGACTCCGGGGTTACCGACTGGTTAAGGTGCGCGCACCACTGACCGTTGGGAGACTGCCGTGGTCGCGACGGAGGACATCCAGGGGACCGAGGACGCACTGTTCGTGCTCACCGCGGTCCTGCTCACACCCGCGCGGTTCCCGAGCGTGCTCGGCGACGACTATCCGGAGGCGTGCGGGGTCCTCGGGCTCGAACCGTACGCGGAGGGATACGGCCTCGTGCTCGGCCAGGACGGCGACGGCGCCCGCTGGACCGTGGTCGTCGACGATGTCTCGCTCGTCGCCTGTGCCCTGGCAGCCTGGGACTGCGGTATCGAGTACGACCTGTCGCCCGACGAGCGGAGCGTGGTCTGCGCCCTGCCCGGCTGGCCGCTCGCCGTGGCCGTCGCCGCGCCGGGTGTGCCCGCGCCGCACGACCCCGCGCTCACTCCGGGCTCGAACGGCGGGCAGCTGCCGCTCACCCCGCCGGACGCCGGCCAGTGGGGCCCGGCACAGCGCAGGCTCGGCGCCGACGAGATCGCCCAGCAGTGGGCAGCCTGGCGGGAGCAGTTCGAGGAGCCCGGGGATTCCGGCGGGTCCGGCGGGTCCGGNNCCGGCGAGCTGGCCGAACCGTCCAACGAGGGCGTACGGCGCGTCCTACGGGGGGCGCATGCGTACGTGGCCACGCCCCCGCCGCCCGGCCGCATCCGCTCGGCGTTCGCCTCGGGCGGCGCCAGGACGCTGCGGGCCGACGGGCCGGGGTGGAGCATGGTGGCGCGCACGGACGACATCGCGTTCGTCCTGCTCGACGACATGCCCGGCGAGGTGCTCCCGGTGGGCCGCGGGCCGAAGCTGCCCGGACTGCTCGAGGCCCTCGACGAACTGGCCGCCCGCCCCGTCTGACCCGCGGCGCCGGGTTCGGCGGCCACCGGCGTCCTCGGACCGGATCAGCGAGGGGTGGGAAGCGTGATGCCGTACGCCCGCATCTTGCGGTAGATCGTCGTCCGCGAGATGCCGAGCCGCTGCGCCGCGAGCAGCTTGTTGCCGTCGGCATCCAGAAGGGCTTCCACCAGTGTGTCGCGTTCCGCGGTCTCCCAGGCGCTCAGGGAACGGTGACCTGCGGCGTGCAGGGAAGCGGGCAGGTCGCGCGATCGGACGCGGTATGTGCGGCGGCCCGCGGCGGCCTTGCGCAGGACGGTCTCCAACTGGCGGATGTTGCCCGGCCAGTCCTGCCGGCGCAGCAGGGGAAGCACGTCGGGAGAGCACTCCACGTCCGCCCCGGTGCGCCGGAGCAGGCACTCCGCCAACGCCGGCAGGTCAGCGAGCCGGTGTCGCAGCGCGGGGACCGTGACCGCCTCCACGAAGCAGTGCAGCAGAGCATCCGGGACCTCTGCCCGACGGTCGGCTGTCCCCACGATCCACGTTCCCTGCGCCGCCGCCGTGGCCAGCGCCTCGGCGACCGCCGGAGCCTGCGCGCCCCTCACGGCCTCGACGTGCCGCAGCACCAGGACCCGGCCGAGGCCAGCGGGTGCGGTGCGCAGGGCGTACGGCAGGCCGTCCGGGCCGGGGGCACCCTCCGGGCCGGAGGCGCACCCGGGGCCGGAGCCCTCGGCCTCACCCCTGAACCGGGGGTCCGCCGCATCGACGACCACCGGGGTCGACGCCGCGCCGGTGAGCAGGTGCGCGGCGCGGAGCAGCGCGGTCCTGCCCGTCCCCGCCTCCCCCTGGACGAGCAGTGGCACTCGCTCCCGGGCGCAGTGCGATGCGGTACGGGACACGGTGTTCCACGCCGGATCGGTCCCGGCCAGCCCCGGCAGTGGCCAGGGCCCGGCTGCTGCACCGTGCTTGCCCGTGGGCCCGGCCCCCGCCACCCCGGCCGGCGCCTCCGCCGGTGTCGCGTCGTCGAAGGCCAGATTCACCAGATAACCGGCCGTACCCGCCGGGCTGGCCACCGAGCGGCAGCGCACCAGTACGGACCGGCCGCCGGCCAGCCGCACCCTCCTGCGGGTGCGCGGCGCCTGGCTCAGCTCGGCGGCGGCCCTGTGCAGCAGCCGGTGGTCGTCACCGGTGAGCCGTTCCGCGGCAGCGGAGTTGGCGAGCAGCAGGTCCGGGCCGACGCACAGCACGGGTCGGTCACCGTAGTGCGTCGCATGGCGGAACGCTTCCAGGAGGGCGCGCTCGCAGGAGGTGCTGAACTCGTACAGCATTCGCTCGACGTCATCGGCGGCCTCCCGCGCCAGGGCGGCCATCAGCGAGCTCCCCGACCCGTTCCAGCAGGTCAGATTCATCGCACCCTCCACCCGCCCGCTGATCGGATTGCGGATGGGTGAGGCGGCGCAGGAAACCTTCTGCAGGCGCTCGTTGAAGTGTTCCGCGCCCAGCACCACGGAGGACCGGCGCTCCTCCAGGGCCACCCCGATGCCGTTCGTGCCGACGAACTGCTCGGCGTAGCTGAAGCCCGGCGCCAGATGGACCCGGTCCAGATGAACCGACAGCCGCTTCTCCCCGACCCGGCGGTCGCGAACCCACCCCTTCCGGTCGGTCACGATCACGGAGGCGTCCGAACCTGCCAGGGTCTGCTCGAGCCGGTCGAGTACGGGCACCGCCGCGCGCATCAGGCGGCTCTCCCGGTCGTAGTCCGGTTGGTAGGGAGCGATCACTTCATCGATGCCGATCCCCAGGTACTTGGAGCGCTGCCAGGAGTTACGAATATTCTCTGGCACCATCGGCGCCGGCGGCTCCGAGCTTTCGAGGAACTTCAGACGCGCCCGTGCGACGTTCCGCCCCCGCGCGTTTCTGTCCATGGGCATGGTGCCTCCGACGGGAGTGTTTCCGTCATATTACGAATTCCGTGGGCGAGCGCAAGATCTCCGACAGCACCTTCCAAAGTCGGCGCGCGCCGCACGATGGCAATGCGTGTCCGTGTTCCACATTGAAAAAGTCGACGGCGCCGGGCGGCCCCACCCTGATGGGCAGAGCAGGCCGCACGCCGGGTGCGGCTGCTCCGACCGAGCAGAGGAGCACCCATGACTGCCACCGGAAATGTCCCACGTACCGCCGTCGTCACCGGAGCGGCCCGGGGCATCGGCCGCGCCATCGCCGAGCGGCTGGCACAGGACGGTCTCGATGTCGCCGTCGCCGACCTGCCCGGGATGCGCGAGGAACTGGACGAGGTAGTGGCAGCCGTCGAGAAGGCGGGGCGCCGGGCCCTCGCCGTGGACACGGACGTGACCAGCAAGGACCGGACCGACGCTCTCGTACGGGAGGTGGCCGGGCACTTCGGCCAGGTGGACGTATTTGTGGCGAACGCCGGCATCGCCCGCGTCACATCGCTGCTCGATACCGAACCCGAGGAGTTCGACCAGGTCATGGCTGTGAACCTGCGCGGCGTCTTCCTCTCCTATCAGGCCGCGGCGCGGCAGATGATCGCCCAGGGCACCGGCGGCAAGATCATCGGCGCCGCCTCCATCGTCGCGTACCGGCCCTTCGCGCTGCTCGGCCCGTACTCCGCCTCCAAGTGGGCGGTGCGCGGCCTGACGCAGGCCGCGGCCATGGAGTGGGCGCGGCATGGCATCACCGTCAACGCGTACTGCCCCGGAATCGTCGGCACCGCCATGTGGGACCTGATCGACGAGAAGCTGGCGGAGGCCGAGGGCCTGGGCAAGGGCGGGGCCATCAAGAAGTACGCGGAGGCGATCGCCCTCGGCCGGGTCGAGGAGCCCGCGGACGTCGCCTCCTTCGTCTCCTATCTGGCATCGCCGGACTCCGACTACATGACCGGGCAGTCGGTCATGATCGACGGCGGCATCCAGTTCTCCTGACACAGAGCATCGAGGAATACGCATGTATACAAAGGACGGCGAAGACTACTTCATCGTGGACGCGCATATCGCGCTCTGGGATGCACGCCCGGAAAACTGGCTCAATGTCCATGGGAAGCAGTTCATCGACTGCTTCTACGACTACCACCGCAACCTGAGCCCGGAATCGGAGCTGTGGCCGTACGAGGAATTCCTCCACTACGGCGGCGAGCGTCTGATGAAGGACCTTTTCGTCGACGGATACGTCGACCACGCCATCTTTCAGCCCGCCCGGCTCGGGGCCTTCTACCGGAACGGTTTCGGGCAGACCGAAGAGTCCTTCGCACTCGCTCAGCGGTATCCCGACAAGCTGACCTACAACCACTCGTGGGACCCGCGCTTCGAGGAGAAAGGGCTCGACCGGTTGCGGCGTGACGCGGAGCGCTTCCAGCTCAAGGGCGCGAAACTGTACACCGCAGAGTGGCAGGGCGGCTCCCGCGGATACAAGCTGGACGACCCGTGGACGTACCGCTATCTCGAGACCTGCCAGGAGCTCGGGATCAGGAACATCCACATCCACAAGGGGCCGACGATCCGGCCGCTGGACCGGGACGCGTTCGACGTCGCGGATGTCGACAAGGCGGCAACGGACTTCACCGACCTCAACTTCGTCGTCGAGCACTGCGGCCTGCCCCGGCTGGAGGACTTCTGCTGGATCGCGACGCAGGAACCGAACGTGCACGCCGGCCTCGCGGTCGCGATGCCGTTCATTCACAGCCGGCCCCGGTACTTCGCGCAGATCATCGGCGAACTGCTGTACTGGCTCGACGAGGACCGGATCCAGTTCTCCAGCGACTATGCGCTGTGGACCCCCAAGTGGCTGATCGAGCAGTTCGTCGACTTCCAGATTCCGGAGGACATGCAGCCCGAGTACGCGCCGATTACCATAGTGCAGAAGAAGAAGATCCTCGGACTGAACGCTGCGGCCATGTACGACATCAAGGTCCCGGACGGTCCGGGCGTCATCGAACCAGCGGCGGCCTGACGTGTGCGCCGGCACCCTGGACAGGGCGGCGCGTGCGGCGCTTGACGGCGTCTTCGATCCGGAGCTGGACCAGCCGATCACCGATCTCGGCTTCGTCCGCTCCGTGGAGACGACCGCCGACGGCGCGCTGACCGTACGCCTCCGGCTCCCGACATCGTTCTGTTCGCCCAACTTCGCGTATCTGATGGCGTCCGACGCCAAGGACGCGCTGACGGCGCTCCCGCAGGCACGCGAGGTCGTGGTGCTGCTCGACGACCACCACGACTCCGAGCTGATCAACCGCGGCCTGGCCGCGGACGCGGGCTACCGCGGGACATTCGGCGACGAGGCGGACGAGGACCTCGAAGCGCTGCGCCGCACCTTTCGCCGCAAGGCGCACGCCGCTGCGATGGAGCGCGCGCTCACCGCCCTCCTCCGGGAGAACCCGGAGCTCAGCGAGGACGAACTGCACGGCATCACACTGGCCGACCTCCCCGAGACGCCGACGACCTGGGCCCTTCGGCGACGACGCGAAACCCTCGGGCTCAGCGTCGCCCCGGCGGCGGAGGTACTCGTGGACGACGACGGGCTTCCGTATCCCAGCCAGGAGATCCCGGTTCGCCTGCGCTTCGCCCGTTCCGTCCGGCTCTCGATCGAAGGCAACGCGCACTTCTGTCGCGGTCTGCTGCGGACCCGCTATCCCGAGTCCGCCGCGGACCAGTCGCCGCGCGTCCACGACGCCGGCGCGGCGAGCCCCGCCGGCTCCACCGGTTCTTCCGTGAAACTCCGCACGACAGCAGGAGAGGTGAAACCCGTATGAAGGCAGTCCAGGTCGTCGGCTACGGCCAGAAGCTCCGGATGACGGATGTCGCCACCCCGGAGGTCACCGGCCCGTACGACGTGATCGTCAGGATCGGCGGGGCCGGCGTGTGCCGCACCGACATCCACATCCTCGAGGGCCAGTGGGCCGAAAAATCCAGGGTGACGCTGCCCTACACGATCGGGCACGAGAACGCCGGCTGGGTACACGCGATCGGCAGCGCCGTCACCAACGTCGCCGAGGGCGACAAGGTCATCGTGCACCCCCTGATCACCTGCGGGCTCTGCCGGGCCTGCCGTTCCGGTGACGATGTGCACTGCGAGCAGTCCCGCTTCCCCGGCATCGACACCGCCGGCGGCTACGCCGAGTACCTGAAGACCTCGGCGCGCAGTGTCGTCCGGATCGACGACTCCCTGGAGCCGTCCGATGTAGCGGCACTCGCCGACGCGGGCCTGACCGCCTATCACGCCGCGGCCAAGGCCGCCCGGAAGCTGCGGCCGGGCGACCGGTGCGTGGTCATCGGCGCGGGCGGGCTCGGGCACATCGGCGTGCAGGTGCTGAAGGCCGTCACGGCCGCCGAGATCATCGTCGTCGACCGCAACCCCGACGCGGTGAAGCTCGCCGTCTCCATCGGAGCCGACCACGGTGTCGTCGCCACCGGTGGCCAGGTCGAGGAGGTGCTCGGACTGACCGGCGGCCGGGGAGCCGAGGTCGTGATCGACTTTGTCGGTGAGGGCGGCGCGACCAGGGACGGCGTGCGGATGCTCCGCCGCGCGGGCGACTACCACGTGGTCGGTTACGGCGAGAACATCGACGTCCCGACCATCGACATCATCTCCACCGAGATCAACTTCATCGGCAACCTCGTCGGCTCCTACAACGACCTGTGCGAACTGATGGTGCTCGCCGCGCAGGGACGCGTCCGGCTGCACACGACCAAGTACCCGCTCGAACGCTTCCAGGACGCACTGGACGACCTCGACGCCGGCCGCATCCGCGGACGCGCGATCCTCACCCCATGACACCGGCCCGATGACCCCGGCCGCATGGTACCGGCCTCATGACCCCGGCAGAACCGACAAAGGAGCCCGATGATTTTCATCGTCGCGAAATTCCTCGCCCTGCCCGAACACGCGGACCGGTGGCCCAAGATCTCCGCCGAGTTCACGCGAGCGACGCGCAGCGAACCGGGCTGCCTGTGGTTCGACTGGTCGCGGAGCGTCGAGAACCCGACCGAGTACGTCCTGGTGGAGGCATTCCGGGACGACGAGGCCGGTGCCGCACACGTCAACTCCACGCATTTCAACGCCGCCCAGCAGACGCTGCCGCCCTTCCTCGCCGAGACTCCGAGGATCGTCAATACCAGCGTGCCGCAGGGCGATTGGTCACTTCTCGGAGAATTGGCCGTGCGGGCCGACTGACAGCCGGCGCCCGCCATGAGGTGTGACACGAATCGGAGAAAGACCGCTTCAACCGGTGCTTTCTCGTTCGAGCACGTGGTGGCGGGCGACCACTTGGCGTGAGGAGCGGGTGGCGAGCCGGCCGTAGATGCGGTCGGCGAGGAGCTGCAGAGAGCTTTCGGCGATCTGCTGCTTGTCGGGGGTCACCGTGCTCAGGCTGGGCGTGCAGTACCGGCCGTCCTCGATGTCGTCGAAGCCCATGAGAAGCAGGTCCTGTGGGACGCGCAGGCTGCGGGACCGGGCTGCGCGCAGGGCGCCGAGGGCCAGTTCGTCGGTGAAGCAGAAGACCGCGTCGGGGGGCGAAGGCTGGTCCAGCAGGGCGTTCATGGCACGGTGCCCCTCGGCCCGGTGCAAGGACGTCACCGTGGCCTCCAGTCCCGCATGAGGCGTCAGGCCGGCTTCGTCCAACGCCTCCCGGTAACCGCGCAGCCGAAGCTCGGCCGTGCGGTTGTGCAGTTCCGGCTGTGGTCCCAGTGCGGCCGGCCGACGGGCGCCCCGGGCGATCAGGTGACGGGTCGCATCCCGAGCGGCGGTGACGTTGTCGATCGCCACGTGGTCCGCGGTGCCTTCGGGATCGATCTCGCCGAGGACGACGACCGGCGTCACGGTGGCGCAGCGGCCGATCTCGGCGGGCGACAGCGCCCATGGACTGATGATCAGGCCGTCCACGGCATGGCCCTCCACTCCCGAGAGCAGCCGGCGTTCCCGGTCGGGTCGGCCTGCGGTCTGATCGATGAGGACCGTCCAGCCGCGTTCCTGGGCCGCCTCGATCAGCAGTCCGGCGAGTTCGCCGAAGTAGGGAGAGCCGACTTCCGGTATGGCGAGCCCGATCAGGCCTGTGCGGCCCTGCCGCAGATTGCGGGCGGCCAGGTTCGGGCGATAGCCGGTCTGCTCGATGGCGGCGAGAACCCGCTCACGGGTGGCCGGTGCGACGCTGGTGGCGTCGTTGACGACGTTCGAAACCGTGCGGACGGAGACCCCGGCGAGGGCGGCAACGTCCTTGAGCTTCGCTCCCACCTGTGCCTCCTCCGGCCCGGTCGGTCGCGGGCCAGGCGATCATCTCACGCACTGAGAGCCGCCCAGTAACAGAGAAAAAAATCTTGCTTGAACATATTGCAACGCTGCATGCCACGTTGCAAGAGTGGCGTGCACCAACCCGTCGCCTCTCATCGACGCGAGGAGCAGCGCTCATGACAACCGAAGCCGCACCCCCTGCAACCGCAGCCGTGCAGTCCGCCGACCGCGACCCCACAGGAGTACGGCCGGGTGCCGAGCCGACCGCCGTGGAGATCGGCCGGGCCGTGTGCGATCTCTTCACCGACGGCATCACGGCCCGCCGGTCGGCCTTCGCCACCGAGTTCGCCGACCGGATCCGCGAGGACATCGAGCGGGCCTTCGAGAAGGCCCGCAACCATCCCGGCGGCGCTGTGGGCCGCGGCCCGAACCGCTACTACGTCGAGATCCACCCCGAGCAGCTGCGCGACTTCGTCGAGCTGGTGGACCATCCCTGGGTGCGCTCTGTCTGCGAGGCGGTACTCGGCACCGACTACCGCATCGTGGAACTGGGGTTCGACGTCCCCCTGGAGGGCGCCGTCAACCAGCCGTGGCACCGCGACTTCCCCTCTCCCGCGCCGACGCGCGAGGAGCATCGCCTGACCTCCCTCGCCTTCAACGTCACCGCCGTCGACACCGCCGAGGACATGGGCCCCTTCGAGATCGCCCCGGGCACCCAGTGGGAATCCGGCAGCGACTTCACGCACGAGATGTTCCCGGACAAGGCCGACCACCCCCGCTACGCAGCGCGAGCGGTACGCAAGTACCCACGCAGGGGCGACATCTCCGCCCGCTCCGCACTGACCATTCATCGCGGCACGGCGAACCGTTCGGCCGCCTCCAGGCCTGTGCTGGTCCTCGGTGTGGACGCGCCGGGTGCCGGCAACGACGCCCACCACGCCATGGCCGTGACGCGTGCGTATTGGACCGCGCTGCCGGAGCGCGTCCGCAGCCACCTGCAGGCCCGAGTCGTCGACGAACTGCAGCCGATCGTCCAACAGCACACGATCGAGGGACTGGTCATGGGCGACGCCTGACCACCACTCCCACCGGCTCGTACGCCACAGGACTCGCCAGGACCGACTCGACCGACTCGGACGGCTCCGACCGCCCGCGACCCCCTTACGAAGGACCCCCGTGACCGTGCTCGAACCGGCCGGCAACGCCGCCGCCCGGCGTACGCCCCCCGGCTCCGAAACTCCCGCCCTCCTCTACGCGGTAGCCGCCGTCTCCGCCCTGGGCGGCCTGCTCTTCGGCTACGACACCGGCATCATCTCCAGTGCCCTGCTGGACCTCGGCCACGATCTGCACCTGTCCACCGGATACCGCGAGGTGGTCGTCAGTGCCATCCTCGTCGGCGCCATGGTGGGAGCCCCCGTGTCGGGCGTGCTCAGCGCCCGCTGGGGCCGGCGCCCGGTGATCATGGCCGTGGCAGCGGTCTTCGCACTCGGCGCGCTCGCTTCCGCACTCGCCCCGACCGCCGCCTCGCTCACTCTGGCGCGGCTCGTGCTCGGGCTCGCGGTCGGTGCCGCCTCCAACACGGTGCCGGTCTATATCGCCGAGACCGCGCCACCCGCGATACGCGGACGGCTGATGGTGCTCTTCCAACTCATGGTCGCCATCGGCCAGCTCATCTCCTACCTGGTCGGTTACGCCCTGGCCGGCCCGGGCGGCTGGCGCTGGATGTTCGGACTCGCCGTGATTCCCGCCGTGATTCTCGCGGTCGGCATGCTGCCGCTCCCGGAAAGCCCCCGCTGGCTCGTCGGCCGCGGAGACCAGAAGGGCGCGCACGCCGTCCTCACCCGGTTGCGCTCCCCGGACACGGACATCACCACCGAGGTTCACGACATCGCCGCCCTGTGCCGGGCCGAGCAGAACGCACCCCGCAGCCTGCGCGGCACCGTACGGGTCCTGTGCTCGGGCCGGCTGCGCCCGGCACTCCTCATCGCCCTCGGCATCGCGGCGTTCTCGCAGCTCACGGGCATCAACGCAATGGTGTACTACGCGCCCACGCTGCTGACCGACGCCGGTTTCGACGGCTCCGTCGCCCTGCTGACAGGCATCGGCATCGGCGTGATGCTGGTTCTCGCGGGCATCACCGGCGCCCTGTCGGTGGATCGCATCGGCCGCCGGCGGCTGCTGCTGTGGCTGATGCCGGCCTCCGGCGCGGCGATGGCCGTCCTGGCTCTTGCCTTCCTGCTGCCGGAGTCGGACGTACAGCGCTGGACGGTCGTACTCGCGCTGTTCGCCTACATCTTCCTCAACGGCGCCGGCATGCAGACCGTCGTATGGCTGCTCGCCCCGGAGGTACTGCCGCTTTCCGTACGCGGACCTGCCACCAGCCTGGCCACGACCACCGTCTGGGGCTTCGACCTGCTCATCGCCGTCACCGCGCTCACCGCCGTACAGACGTTCGGCCTCACCGCAACGTTGCTGACCTATGCGGCGATGAACGGGCTGTGCTGGGTGTTCGTCTTTCGCCGGGTGCCGGAGCCCCGGGGCCGCACGCTGGAGGACATCGAGCGCAGTTTGCGTCCGCGCGCCACCTGACAGGGCCGGTATTGAGCAAGCGGCGGGCCGGCTCGGGCCGGCCGGCGTGCTGGACGCCGCCGACCACGGCACATCGGGCTCCGACCCCCGCGCGCCGTACCCGCGTCACACCGAGGGAGCCCCCGAACCGGATGCCCTGCCCCGCCCGCGACGATCACCGTGCTGCCACAGGCACCGCTTCCCGGGCCCGGGCCGCGTCCGCGCCCACGGCCGGCCCACGGAACGTGTACGGGGACACCCCGGCTACGGCGCCGAGGTCTCACTCCGCGAACGGGAAGGGGCAGCCCTGGCGGCCACCGGCCTGACCAACCGTGACATCGCGGCCATCCTGCACCTCTCCGCCCGGACGGTGGAACAGCATGTCGCCCGCTCGCTGCGAAAGACGGGCGCCGGATCCCGCCGGGACCTGGCACAGTACCTCGGTCCCTCCGAACCCGCCGCACAGGGCTGACCTCGGCGGCGTCCGCCGTACCGCGAACGCCCGCGGCGACCGGGAGGGCTGTGTCTCGGCAGCCCGCGTACGCACGGACAGTCCGGAGCCCCGGCTGAACGCGAAGGGGACATGCCGCCCCCGCCCTGCCGGAGCGAGGAGTTGACGCACACGGCGCGTCCGGTCCGCATGTGGCGCGCGCCCATGGCCGCACGCCGGGCGCGGCCAGCACGATATGGCGCTGCGCCCCCCGTCTCACGAATGACCCGGAGGACCGCCCATGCGTTCGCGCCGAAGAGCCGCACCACTGTTCGCCCTCGCCCTGCTCACCATCATCGGCACCGGCCCCGCCGAGGCCTCGCCGACCGGGCCGTCGGGCCCGGCGGGCCCGGCGGGGCCGTCAGCGCCCGACGGCCACTGCGACCGGCAGCACCGGCTCGACGTGCCGGGTGCCGAGCACCAGGAGGCCGCCTGCCTGCCGGATCTGACCACGGCCGCCCTCGCCGGCACCCGCTACACCGACACCGCCGACCAGGCGGGGCTCGCCGCTGCGGGCACCGTCGGGCCGAGCGGCGTGCCCGGCATCCAGATCGACGGCTATTTCCCGGACAGTTCGCGGATGAACGCCACCCACGGCTGGCGGCACGACGCGCAGTTCGTGATCCGGCTGCCCGACGACTGGAACGGCGGCCTGATCGTCACCGGAGCGCCCGGCACCCGCAAGCAGTACGCGACGGACGCGCTCATCGGCGACCACGTGCTGGCGCAGGGGTTCGCGTACGCCGCAACCGACAAGGGCAACAGCGGGCCGGACTTCTACACCGACGGCAGGCGTCCCGGCGACGCGATCGCCGAGTGGAACCGGCGCACCACCGAGCTGACCCGCGCCGCGCGCAGGGCCGTCGGCCAGCGGTACGGACACGGCCCGCGCCGTACGTACATGACGGGCATCTCCAACGGTGGCTATCTCACCCGCTGGCAGCTGGAGAACCGTCCCGGACTGTACGACGGCGGCGTGGACTGGGAGGGCACGCTGTGGACGGCCGAGGGGCCGAATCTGCTGACGTCCCTGCCGACCGCCGTGGCACACGGCACCGGTGAGGCGTCGGACGCCGACATGGCGGAGGCCGGGTTCGCGCCGGATTCGGCGTTCCTCTGGCCGTACCACCAAAAGGCGTACTGGGGCGTCACGCAGAAGACGTACCGCGCGGAGCTCGATCCGTCGTACGACCCGCGGTGCCCAGGAGCGTCGACCGGCTCGACCCTCGAGGAGATTCTCGCCCCCTGCGCCTCCGACGCGCGGTACGACTACGACAGCCGCCCGGCGTCCGTGCACCGCGCGGTCGAGCGCATCGCGCTCACCGGCCGCATCGGCAAGCCGTTGATCACCCTGCACGGCGACCAGGACGCGCTGCTGCCGATCGCCGCCGACTCCGACGTCTACGACCGGATGGTCGGGGAGCGCGGGAAGGATCGGATCCACCGCTACTACACGGTCGAGGACGGGACGCATGTCGACGGCCTGTACGACACGTATCCGGAGCGGCTGCGGCCGATCCTGCCCTGCTACCGCGCAGCCCTGACGGCGCTCACCGGATGGGTGGAGGGCGGCGCCGCGCCGCCCGCGGACCGGACGCTGCACCGTCCGACGAGCGGCGACGTGGTCAACACCTGCTCCCTGCGGGACTGACCAGCCGCGCGACGGCGTGCGACGGCGCGCGGGCGTCAGACCCGCTCCAACGGGCGGTGCGGCCCGGCGGGGAGCTCGACTCCCACCGGGTCACCGGGCCGCACCACCCCGCCCGTCAGCACGACTCCCATGATCCCTGCCCGGCGGATCAGCTCACCCCGCTCGTCGCGGCCGACGACCTGCTTGAGCAGGCCGTCCTGGAAGTTGTCGATCTGCAGGCAGGGGTTCCGCAGGCCGGTCACCTCGACGACCGCGTCGGCGCCGAGCCGCAGCAGGGTGCCCGTCGGCAGCGCGAGCAGATCCAGGCCCGCGGTGGTGACGTTCTCCCCCAACTGCCCCGGCAGCACGTCGAAGCCCGCGCCGGCCACCTCCGCGAACAGCTCCTCATGGATGAGGTGGACCTGTGCAGATTCGGCTGGGTGGAATCCTGGGCCACCCGGGAGCGGTGCTTGACCGTCACCCCCTGATGCGCGTCCCCCTCCACGCCGAGCCCGGCCAGCAGCCGGATCCGGTCGCACACCGGCTTGCTGAAACGGTGCCCCGCGTCGCGGCTGACCGCCCTGACCGTGCCGCCCATACGCCCCCCTCTGCCGCCGGGCCCGGTCGGGCCGGCGAGTCCAGCCGTCCGGTCCCGCCGGCCCGGCACCGCGCTGCACGTACGTCCGTCTGCCCGTACGTCCGTCTGCCCGTAGGTTCGCTCGTCCGCCCGGCTCAGCGGCCGAGCTCCTTACGGGTCACCCTCGTCAGCCGGCGCCGTTGCGAGTCGTCCAGCAGCAGGTACGCGCCCACCGGCACACCGACCACGACCAGCACCGCCGCTCAGAAGGGCAGTAGCAGATTGAGCAGCCACAGCAGGGCGACCCCGGAAACCACTCCTCCGACGGCGACCTTCGCGCGCTTCGACATGTCCCCATGCCTCCCTTCGCGGCAGAGTGCCGCTCCATCCAGTAGAACGGGTGCGCGAGGCGGACAGTTCCGCGCCCGCGCGACCGGCGGTCCGGGCGCCGCACGGGCGGCGACATTCCCCACGGCAGGAGCCGGCCACCCCGGCGACTCGCATGCGGTACCCTCGGCGGCTCCGGGCTCCACTAGTCAAGTTTGAGGAATATACCAATACTGTGACCACGCTTCCCGCGGCAACACCCTCCGAGATCTCCGGGCTCATCCGCTGCCACGCCGTCTTTCTGCCGGGCGACCCCTCCCGTACCGGCCGGATCGCCTTCTGGCACCCCGGCTCGCCCGAGGAGGCCCCGCCGGCCGGTCCCGGCTCCGCCGAGGACCTGACGGTCGTGGTGCCGGAGGGGCCCGGCGTCACCGTCCGCACCGTACGCGCCACGCTGATCCCGGTGGACCGGGCGGTCCCGGTCCTCACCCGTGCCCGCGCCGCGCACGCCGCCGACCGGGGCGACACCGAGGCCGCCGCCGCCTTCTGGGGCACGGCGTCCGTGCTCGCCCTCCAGCTCGCCGCGCGGGGCCGGCTGCTGCCGGGCCTGACCTCCTCGGATCACGACGCCT
>DOWQ01000551.1 GCA_003519485.1 Streptomyces sp.
TTCACCGTCCCGTCCCGCGCCACGAGGACGTTGCTCGGCTTCAGGTCCCTGTGGACGACGGGAACCTCGTGTGCGTACGAGAGCACGGTCGCGACCTGGGCGGCGACCGCCACCGCCCAGGAGACCGGGAGCGGCCGGAACGGATGGACGTACGAGGTCAGCGGCACGCCGTCCACCAGCTCCATCACCAGGAACACGTGGTCGTACGCCTCGCCCAGCACCGCGTCGTACACCTGCGGCACGCCCGGATGCTGAATGCGGGCGGTGATCCGGGCCTCTCGCTTGAACCGCTTCTCGAATTCCTCGGCCAGCTCCGCCGACGTCACGGCCTGCGGGCGGATCAGCTTCACGGCGACCGGCCGGTCCAGTACGGCGTCGTAGCCGCGCCACACGTCGCCCATGCCGCCGTGGCTGAACTGCTCGATCAGCTCATAGCGTCCCGCGATCGGTCGGTCCGGCACCTGTCCCCCGTCGAGCGTCCGCCATCGTCGGGGATCAGTCTTCCGGTGAAGGTATTCCGCGTCCAGCGGATCTATCCGATCGACGCCACCGGGGCTGGTTCTGTGACTGTGTACTCGGCCCACATCGTCTTGCCGGGGCCGTCGGCACGCGGGGTCCAGCCCCACCGGTCGGCGACCGCCTCGACGATGAACAGACCTCGGCCGTCGACCTGTTCACCGTCGGGTGAGGCGTCGGCCGGGCCAGGGGCCGGCAGTCGCTCGGCTCGGGTGTCGGTGACCTCGATGCGTACGGTCGAGGTGGTGGCGACCGCGGTGGCGGAGGCGCTGTCCGGGAGTTCGGTCGCTGTGGGCGGCTCGGGAAGCGAGGTGGACAAGGCCGGGGTGTCGATCGTTAGCCGTACGTGGAAGTCGCGGCCGGGCACGTGGCCGTGCTGCACGGCGTTCGCGCACAACTCGGCAATGACCAGCCGGAGCACGTCATGCGCGTCACTCCCGTACGGAACGCCCCAGGTGTCGAGCTGCTCGGCGCACATGTGCCGGGCGAGCCGTGCGCCCTGAGGAGTCGAACGAAACGGCCTGGCGAAGTGGGCTACCCGGACGGGTAGTTCTGTGCTGTTCATGCACCCACGGTCGCGGTCTGTGGCTTACCGTGACCAGGGGTGACGCGCCGACTCCAGCCCTTGTACGCGGTGCGCGCCAGGCAGGTACGGAGGGGTACGCGGTGGAAGACGGGGCGGTAGCCGTGCGGGACGACGACGAAGCGGGCCAGGGGCGGTCGGAAGAAGAGCCGGGCAGGGGAGTGGTGACCGCCTTCGGGCGGCAGTTGAAGGCGCTGAGACTCCGGTCCGGCTTGGACCGGGCCGAGTTCGGCAAGAGAGTAGGTTACTCGCCTGGCACAGTGGCTTCGCTTGAGCAGGGCCGGCGGATCCCGCAGCCGCGGTTCATCGAGCAGGCCGACGAGGTGCTGGACGCGGGTGGCATTTTGACGGCACTGAAGGAGGAGGTCGGCCGGGCGCAGTACCCGGCGTTCTTCCGCGACGCGGCGAGATTGGAGGCCAATGCCGCGGCCATCAACCTGTACGCGATGTACGCCATTCCTGGTCTGTTGCAGACTGAGGATTACGCCCGTGCAGTCTTCCAGATGCAGCGTCCGCTACTGGACGACAGTGTCATCGAGCAACGCTTGGAGGCTCGCCTCGCTCGACAGGAAGTCTTTAATCGACGTCCGGCGCCGTTGATGAGCTTCGTCGTCGAGGAGGCGGTGCTGCGTAGGCCGATCGGTGGCAAAGTCGTGATGCGCGGGACGCTGGAACGCATCCTCATCGTCGGCCGCTTCAGGCACGTCGAGGTGCAGGTGATGCCCATGGCACGAGAGGACAACGGCGCGCTGGGTGGCCCGTTCACCTTGATCGACACTGACAAGGGGCAATGCATCGCCTATGCCGAGATCCAGGATGACAGCCGCCTGTACACCGACACCGTGTACGTGCGGACGCTGGAAGCCCGCTATGGGATCCTCCGGTCACAGGCGCTGACACCGACCGAGTCGTCGGCGTTCATCGAGCAACTGATGGAGGAGGCATGACTGCGCAGCGCACCACGGCGGCCGTACCCGAAGCCGCGTGGTTCAAGAGCAGCTACAGCACAGGCAACGGCGGCGAATGCGTTGAGGTCGCCACCGTCCCCGGATCTGTCCTCGTGCGGGACTCGAAGCGCCCCTCGGGGCCCATAGTCGAGGTCGGGCCCGAAGCTTGGGCCGGGTTCGTGAGCATGACGGCCAGTAGCTGACAGACGGGTGAGACAGACTCGGGGCCCGGCGGTGATGCCGGGCCCCGAGTGCGTCACACGCCGCCCAAGCCCTCCTCGCTGCGGATCATCCGCCAGGCCGCCCGCCGTGCACTGCGGTCGAGGTTGGACTTGAAGCTGCGGTCCGCGCCGAAGTAGCGCTTGCCGAGTGTGTCGATGGTGGAGACGTGATCCATCATGTTCTCGTTGAACTTCTTGTCGAAGACGATGGCGAAGTTCTGCTCGTCATTGACGACAGCGGCGGCGCGGACCTTCGGGTCCTCCATCGTGGCGTTGAACGCCGGAAGCACGTCGGCCTCCGTGAACTCCGTGCCGAACTTCGCGTTGAACTTGTCGATGAGCTCCGACAACAGTGACTTGTCGGACTCCTTGGCACCGCCCGCACCGTCGCCGAAGCCCTTGAGCTCGGCCGAACCCTCGGGGTTCAGGGAGACATCGTGCTCGCCGGTCTTCTCGACGCGCAGGTGGCTGAGGTCGACCTCCCCTATGTCAACGCCTCCGTCGGCACGACGGGGGAGCCGGTTGAGCAGATAGCGTCCGTAGAGGTACAGCCGCTCCAGCTCGGGGTCCTGGTACGGGACGATCTGCGCGAGGAAGCCGTACTTGCGGACGTAGTCGTTGAGGTTTGCGCGGAATTCCTCTGCGGTCTCGGCGTCGTCCTCGTCCTCGCCGTTCATGAGCGCGGTGAAGCGGGTGACGGCGGGGGAGAGGAGCCGGTACAGCTCGGCGTGCAGCTTCTCCCACTTGGACTGCGAGCCGGCCGCCTTCTCCTTGGCTTCGAAGTACGCGGCGGTGAACTCGTCCATGTCCTGCTCGGAGACCACCGGCGCGGACATGACCCGGCTCTGGGCCGTGTAGAGCAGGTTCGGGTCGGAGGGGAGGGTGTTCGCCTCCTCGTAGTACGGCCGGAAGGCGTCCTGGATGTCCTCGGCCTCGTTGGCGAAGTCCAGAACGGCGATGTCGCCCTGCGACTTTCGCTCGGTGGTGCGGTTGAGGCGGGAGAGCGTCTGGACGGCGGAGACACCGGTCAGCTTCTTGTTGACGTACATCGTCGTGAGCAGCGGCTGGTCGAAGCCGGTTTGGTACTTCTCGGCGACGACCAGGATCCGGTACTCCTGCTGCCCCTTGCCGCCGGCCTTAACGGCCTTGTCGTCGGCGCGGGTGTACGCGAACGCCTTTGGCACCGCGCTCTCGGGGATGCCACCGTTCTCCTTGACCTCAGTGGTCTCCTCGCCGTCGATGGTGATCGAGCCGGAGATGGCGACGAGTACACCGAGCTCGGGGTACTTGGTGTCGTAGTCGCGGTCCTTGATGTAGCTCTTGACCGCGCGGGCAGTCTCCACCGCGGACTGCCGTGAGGCCGTGACCACCATCGCCTTTGCCCGACCACCGAGCCGGCCCCGCGTGTGGGCGACGAAGTGCTCGACGATGACCTGGGCGTGCTGCGAGACGGTGTGCTCGTGGGTGAGCGCGAATCGGGCGAGGAGACTGTTGGCCTTGGAGGGGTCGACCTCCTTCTCGTCCGGGTTCTGGTTCACCAGCTTCCAGTACGTGTTGTACGTGACGTAGTTGCGCAGCGGATCGAGGATGAAGCCTTCCTCGATGGCCTGGCGCATGGAGTACGTGTGGAAGGGGCGGTAGACCGGCTTGCCGTTCTCGACGCTTTCCGTGCCGAAGAGTTCGAGCGTCTTCGCCTTGGGCGTCGCTGTGAAGGCGAAGTAGGAGAGGTTGGCCGAGTGTGACCGCTCGACCGCCTTCGCCTTGAGCTTGTCGTCCAGCGTGACGGCGGTCGCGCCTGCCTCCTCCGAGTCGGAGTCCAGGCCGAGGTCGCGCAGGGCGGCCTTGACGGCGGTGGCCGCGTCGCCGGACTGGGAGGAGTGGGCCTCGTCGACGACGACCGCGAAACGGGTGCCCTTGATCTCGGTGGGGTTGCGCTTGATGTAGTCGAGCAGGGCCGGGAATGAGTGCAGGGTGACCGTGACGATCTTGCCGGTGTCGCGGGAGAGAGCCCGTGCGAGCTGCTCGCTCTTCGCGCCGTGCTTCTCGTCGACCTTCACGACCAGGCCGTCGGTCTGGGAGAAGCCGCCGACGGTTTCCCGGAGCTGGGCGTCCAGGTTGCGGCGGTCCGTGATGACGATGACCTTGTCGAAGACGGGTTCGCCGGGCGTGATGCGGTGGTTGGCGAGCGCTTCGGGGTCGAGGACGTTCCGGTCGGCGTCCGCGTGCAGGTCGCTCAGCCGGTGGGCGAGCCAGCCGATGGTGTTCGACTTCCCGGAACCGGCGGAGGCCATGATCAGGTAGTTCTGCCCGGCACCGTGGGTGGCCGCGTGGGCCGTGAGCTTCTTGACCACGTCCCACTGGTGGAAGCGGGGAAAGATCGTGGACTTGGTGGTGCCGCCGCCGGGGGTCTTGTGCTTCTGCTGGTGCACGAACCGCTGGAGGAGGTCGAGCCAGTTGTCACGCTGCCAGACCTGCTCCCAGAGGTAGGAGGTGGCGTACGCGCCGAACGCGGTGGGGGCCGGGTTTCCGGAGCCGCCGGGCCGGCCGGCGCCACTGGACCCGGTGTTGAAGGGCAGGAAGCGGGTGCTCTTGCCCCGGAGCTGGGCCGTGACGAACACCAGGTCCGGGTCCACGGCGAAGTTGGCGATGACACGGCTGGTGAAGATCAGCTCGGTCGGGTCGCGGTCGGTCCGGTACTGCTCCTTGGCGTGCTCGACGCCCTGCCCGGTGAGCGGGTTCTTCAGCTCGGCCGTGGCGACCGGAATACCGTTCAGGAACAGGGTCAGGTCGAGGCGGTGGCCCCAGTCGGCCTGTTTCCGGGCGTAGGGGAGTTCACGGACGACCGTGAGGCGGTTGGCCCGATAGCCGTCGAGTACGGAGTCGTCGGCGACGAGGTTGGGCTTGAAGTAGGCGAGGCGGAGCCGGACACCCCGGTCCTTGACGCCGTTGCGGAGGACATGGAGCAGCCCGTCGTCGGCGATGGCCCGGTCAAGGCGCTGGGCGAAGCCGCGCTGGGCCTCGTTGGGGTCGCCGTAGACGGTACGAAGTTCGTGCCATTCGTCGGGCTGGGTCTCGCCGAGAAAGGTGAACAGCTCGTTGGTGTCCAGGCCGAGGTCCGGCCGGTGGTCCTCGGGGTTCGCCTCGCGCCAGCCCCGTTCGAGCATGGCCGCGACGATGGCAGAGCCGAAGGCGGACTCGTGGTGAACGGGGCTCATGCCGAGAGTCCTTCCGTTACGTTGCGACCGCTGGCAGTGGAGACGTCGAACTGGCCGGTTACGGCGGCGGTGATGAGGGCTTGGCGGCGCTCGGTAAGGAGCGCGAGTTGGCGGCCAAGCAGCTTCCGCAGAGCTGTAGTCGCTTGCAGACGCTTTTGCACCTGGCTCGTGAGATCGCGTTGTATCTCGATGGTGGGAAGCGGGATCGGGAAGCTGAGGATCTTGCTGCTGTTCGTGGATGCAAGGTTCGTGGTCTTGGAACCCGTGCTTTCGAAATAGCAGCGTCCATGCAGGGTCTGCGTCATAAGTGCCAGATACTCGCCGTCCAGGTCTGATCTGAAAGGGCGGAGAGCGAAGATGTGGTTCTGGTGAAGACAGCCAGGAAGCTCTCCGTTCCAGACTGCGCCACGACCGAGCTTGTCCAGGTCTCCGCCTTCGGTCATCAGGACATCACCAGGGCGCAGAGTGCTTCGGTCAGCGATGGCGCGAGGAACCGTGATTTCCGCGACTGAGTCGAAGAGTACGTGGCCGGCTTGTACATTCGCTACGCGCAGATATGGCCGCGTGACTGCATCTCCGCTCACGTCTCGCTTGCCGTCAACTGTTAGACCGTTTTGGATTTGACACACGTGGCCCAAACGAACTAGCGGACGGTCCGTGGGAAGTTCAGGTAGCCACGGATACATCCCGCCTTTGCCGGAATTTTTGAGGGTCCCTGGGACGAGAGTCTCGGAGACGTACGAATAATCGTGTTCCTCAAGCTTGGAAGACTGAGTGTGACGTGCATCCATCAGGCGGTCGATGCGGGTGGTCTCCCCGTCGAGGAAGTCAGCGATGCGGCGCTGTTGAGTGATGTCCGGGGCTTTGCAGCGAATATTCGCGTAACGCTCAGCGTTGAAGTTTTGAATCGTCGACGAGACTGACTCAGCCTGAATTGTCTCTTGGAACGGATCACTGCGGGCGGTATAGGCCAGAAACCTGGGATCCGTGTTCGAACGTGGTCGAAACCTAACCAAGTAGCCTGCGAACGTCATTCCTGCGTCAGCGCGGCGAACCAAGTAGGACTGTCCGGGGGGTGTTCCGCTACGCGACAGGATAAGATCCCCAGCAGCGAGAATGAATCGTTCTTCGGAAACAGTATCGACAAACACTCCAGATTCGTCTGATGTCAGTATCCCACTGCTGATATCCGTAGTCCGCAGGAGACGTACTCCCGACTGTGCGTATGCTTCTGCCGAGACGTTGAGACCGTATTGGCCCGTATCGATGCAGAGGTCCTTGAGTCGAAGGCTGCGCCAGCCACTCATTGGGTGACCTCCTGCAACAATGCCTGAATCTCTGTCTCCAACACCTTCAACTCCGCGTCAATTTCTGCCAATGGTCGCGGTAGCTTGTACACGTAGAAGTGCCGCGTGAACGGGATCTCGTACCCCACCTTCGTCTTGCTGTGGTCGATCCACGCGTCTGGCACATGCGGGTGGACCTCCCGCTTCAGGTGCTCCTGGACATCCTCGCCCAGCGGCACGTTCTCGAAGTCCCGCAGCTCCGCGTCCGGTTCCGGCTGGCCCTTGATGCGCTGGACCTCGCCCTCCGGGTCCCGGACGCCGATCGTGTCCCGGACCGCCTTCGCGAACGGTGCGCCCGCCGGCCAGAGCAGACCGGCCGCGACCACCGCGTCCTTCAGCGCGACCAGTGCCTCGGACTTCGTGGCCCACGACGAGCTCAGCAGTGTCCGTACCGCCGCCACGAAGTCCGCGCTCGACGCTAGTTTCTGCACTGGCTTCGACGTAGCCAGGGCGGCCAGCGTCTCCTCCGTCACCTCGAACCGCAGCTTCAGCGGCCGTTCTACCGTGATCCGCTGGTACCCGAAGTCCGTGTTCGCGAACACCTTCACCTTGGCGTGCAGCGGGTGCTCGGCGTCCTCGGCCGCCGCCAGAGCCTCGCCGTACAGCCGGGTGATCGTCGCGATGTGCTCCTTGCCCAGCTCCTTGCGCTTGTCGCCGAGCGACTTCCGCATCTTCTGCCACTGGTGGCGCGCGTCCAGCAGCACGACCTTGCCCTTGTGTTCCGGGCTCTTGCGGTTGGTGAGGATCCAGAAGTAGGTCGAGATACCCGTGTTGTAGAAGAGCTGGTCCGGCAGGGCGACGATGCCCTCCAGCCAGTCGTTCTCCAGGATCCAGCGTCGGATCTCCGACTCGCCCGAGCCCGCAGCACCCGTGAACAGGGGCGAGCCGTTGAAGACGATCGCGATGCGGGAGCCGCCCCCGCCGTTCACGTCCACCGGCTTCATCTTGGAGATCATGTGCTGGAGGAACAGCAGCGAGCCGTCGTTGATGCGCGGCAGCCCCGCCCCGAAGCGGCCCGCCTCGCCGAGCGACGTGTGCTCATACTCGACGGCCTCCTTGACCTTCTTCCACTCCACACCGAACGGCGGATTGGCGAGCATGTAGTCGAAGGTCCCGCGCGCGTGGCCGTCGTCGGAGAAGGAGTTGCCGAAGGCGATGTTCTCCGGGTCCTGGCCCTTGATCATGAGGTCGGAACGGCAGATGGCCCAGGACTCGGGGTTGAGCTCCTGCCCGTACACCTCGACCGTGGCGTCCGGGTTGAGGTCCTTGATCAGGTCGTCCACCGCGGAGAGCATGCCGCCCGTGCCGCAGGCGGGGTCCAGGACCGTACGGACCACGCCGGGCAGGTGCAGCCCGTCGCCGTCGGGAGCGATCAGCAGCCGCGACATGAGTTGGATGACCTCACGGGGCGTGAAGTGCTCACCGGCGGTCTCGTTGGACTGCTCCGCGAAGCGGCGGATCAGCTCCTCGAAGATGTAGCCCATGTTGTGGTTGGACACGGCCTCGGGGCGCAGGTCCAGATCCGTGAACTTGCCGATGACCTGGTAGAGCAGGTTCGCGTTGTCGAGGCGCTTGATCTGCTGGGCGAAGTCGAAGCGGTCCAGCACCCCGCGGGCGTTCTCCGAGAAGGCGCCCACGTAGACCTGAAGGTTCTTCGCCGCGTTCTGCGGGTCGGCGGCGATCTTCTTCAGGGTGAGCGTGGACTTGTTGAAGAAGGAGTGGCCCGAGGCGCGGCGCAGGAAGCCGTCCGGGTCGATCTCGCGGTCCTTGTACTGCTCGGCGAGGTCGGAGACCTTCTGCCGGGTCGGCTCCAGGACGCACTCCAGGCGCCGCAGCACCGTGAACGGCAGGATCACCTTGCCGTAGTCGGACTGCTTGTAGTCCCCCCGCAGGAGATCGGCGACGGACCACGCGTGGTTCGCCAACTCCGTGTGCTTGCTGCTGTTCAAGAGATTCCCCGGGTTCCTTCCGTGTCGTCCCGCTGCCCGCCGTACCTGTTCGGGTACGGGGATGCGGTGCGGACAATTGTGGCCGATGTGTGGAGGCCGAATGGTTTATTGGGACGAACCCGCACCTGAAGAACGTTGCGCGGTGGTATCCCCGGCCGGCAGCAGCTGTCCTCCGGTCAGCCCGCCCGCCAGCAGTAGCGCCGCCTCCTCCGCCAGCCGCGTGGCCCGCCGGGCCTCGGCCCGCAGTTCGTGGACGCGGCGGAACGCCTTCCCGTAGCGCCGCTGCTCCTCCAGCGGCAGCAGCGGTACGCGCAGCCGCCCCGGGCTGACGTGCAGGAATGTGCTGCCCGTGGACGCGCCCGCGATGTTGTCCGCGGCGCCCAGGAAGCCGGCCAGGAACCAGGGGTCCAGCCGTGCCGGGTCCGGCCGGAAGAGGTGGACCTGAGCACCGAGCAGGGCACCGGCCTCCTCCTCGCCCGCGACCACGGCCATGAGGCCCCGGTCGCCCACGACGGCCCGGACCAGGACGTCACCCGCGGCGATGATCGGGGCCGCATCGCTGCGCAGCTCGGCCGGGTCGCCGGTCGGGCCCGAGCCCCGGGCGATGTCGGAACCGGTGAACACCCCGCGAGCCTCCGACGGGCCCCCGGACGTGGTCTCACGCCCGGACCCGGACCCGGACCCGGCCCCGGCCCCGGTCCCGGTCCCGGTCCTGGCCATCTGCTTCGCTCCCTCCGGTACCGTCCGCAGCAGCGTCAGCGCTCCGCCGCGTGCCAGGTCCGACGCCGTGGCCGTGCGCCACTCGCGCGCGGTTGTGCCCGAGGCGCTCCACTCGGTGTCCTTCGCCGCCCGGCCGAGGGACTTGGCCGCCGTGACCAAAGTCCGGCGGGTGGTCTCCGCCTCCGCCGACAGCTGCGCCGGATCGACGTCGGACCGGGACGCGCGCACATGACGGGCCGGGGTCAGGTCCACCGTGTCGTCGAGCAGGTCGACGACGGTCACCGCCCGCGCGGTCCCCGGCTCACCCTCATACGCCTCGGGATCCTCCGTGAACGCCGTCCAGGCGGTCAGCGCCCGCTCCGTGATGGCGGCCCAGTCCAGAGCGGTACGCCCGCCACCTCGCGTACGGGACGTCGTCGCACCCGCAGCCGCGCCGGTCTCGGCGCCCGCACCCGTCGTCGCGTCCGCCGCGTCGGCGAACAGCACCGACTTCCGTTCGGGACCGCCCGGTTCGGGCCGTTGCAGCACCCACAGGTGCAGGCCCACGTGGAGCGGGGGCGCCGCGCCCGGCGGCAGTGCGAGCACCGCGCGCAGGGCGCCGCTGCGGACCAGCTCGGAGCGGACGCGGCGGC
>DOWQ01000775.1 GCA_003519485.1 Streptomyces sp.
GGCGGGCGGGCCCGCAGGCGGTGCCGCGAAGGCCGGCGGCGGGGCCGCGGCGAGCAGGAGCAGTGCCCCCGCGAGCGCCGTCCCCGCCGTACGGCGCTGGAGTGCTGCCATGTTCGGTCTCCCCCTCGGTCCGAGCCCGTTGCTTTGCTCCTGCAAGGNNATTCATTTGCCAGAGCAACTTCAAGGGCCGGGGTGTCACCGTCCGGCAACACCCGCTCAGTGAGCGGAGATTACCGTTCGCGGCGCGGCGGGGCGGCAGCAGCCCGGAAAGGCTCCGCTCGGCACCAGGACAGCACGAAGCCCCGGCCGCAGTGGCGACCGGGGCCCGTGGCAGACCGTTCGTCTCACACACCCGAACCTGCGGGTACGGAGTCGGTCGCCTCCGTCCACAGATCCTGCTCGGCGCGATCCGCCTGGATCTGGCGGTACACGAGGAGCCCGCCGACGGCGGCCAGTGCGACCAGGAGAAGCTTCTTCACCGCGCTACCTCGTCCTTCTTGACGTAGGGGACCTTCGCCGCCCGACTATACACACCGGCCGAGACCTGCCGGTGACCTCCGGCCGCCCCCGCGGAACAAGCTCGCACCGGGCGAACCGCGCGGGCCGCCGGACTTTCACCGGGCCCCTCCACGCCGGCGGCCCGGGTGCGTACGGCGCGGGGCCGGGGACGCGGGGCGGGAACGCAGAAGGCCCGGTCCCACCGGGGAGGGGCCGGGCCCGGGACCTCGCGGTCCTGCACGGTGGGGCTAACAGGACTTGAACCTGTGGCCTCTTCCTTATCAGTTAGATCACCCAGCCGATCGAGTCCCGCTGACCATGCGTGCTCGGCAGCGTCTCCACAGGTTCACGCCGAAGCTCGGTCGCCCCGATCAGCCGGTGTGCGCCCATGTTGATGTCATCCGTAGATGTCAGAACGGGGCTGCTCTGACCGGCGCAGCCAGAGAGCGGGATCTCCCACGGCGAGAGGCAGGTTGGGCATCGCGGCCCCGGCTGTTGGACGCTGGGCAAGCCAACCGGAGCGACGATGGGACGGGCTCTCTGTCCTGACGTGTGTGAAGCCGTTGCGCTCGTAATACGACTGCAAACCCGTGTTCGTCCGCCATACGTCGATGCGAACCCAAGCCCGCCCCTCAAGGGCTGCAACCTGCGCTGCCCAATCGAGAACCCGCCCTCCGAGTCCCGTGCCGGCGCATTTGCGGGCAACGATGAGCTTGTACAGATAGAGGGCCGTCTCCGGCCCGTCACTGTCGTGCCAGAAATCCCGATCGACGGGCCCGCGGCTCACGGTGGCAAGCGCCCCGCCATCGGCATCGACAATCACCCATGACCGGCCCTCGTCAATGGACTGTCGCCATTTGTCGATGGCTCTGGCACCGGTCTCCGGATCCGACCATTGGTCGGTGCCCTGCGTCGTGAGCCACTGCTCTGCCTCTGTCCGCAGCGCCATGAGCGCTGGTACGTCCTCCGCCCCGGCCGGGCGGAGGAACTCAGTCGGCGTCGACTTCATAGCGGATCACGTGCCTATCGCCGGGGAGGATGGTCACCATGCACCGCAGAGGCTTCCCATCCTCGTCGTAGCCAGTCCGCGTGTGCTCAGCCACGGGCGTGGCCACCGGTAGCGACAGCTTCTCCGCTTCCTCGCGCGTCGGCATCCGTACGGCGATCTCGTCCCGGTACTTCACCTGGATGAGCCCGACCGAGGCGAGCACCCCTCCGGGCGCGTGCACATCTCGCGGCTCCATGAGCGGAGTACCCGCGACCAAGGATTCCGGCATGTAGGAGTCCGAGAGGGCGTAGGGCAGGTTGTCGACGTACCGGACACGCTGCCGGACCACAGCTAGGCCGTCCTCGCCGAGCTGGAGTAGATCGCGAATGCGCTTCGGCGGCTCAACGATGGAGACGCGGACCTCTTGGCGCGGCTTGTGGCCGTCAGCAGCTACGGCACTCGCCCACTGGTCACCCACCTTGGACCCGTCAGCTTCATGGCGGCGGCGGCTCTCCATCGTTGACCAGTCCCAAATTACGGGCGGATACGCCTCACGGACGTACTTCCCCTGGCCCCAACCAGTGGTCACTAGACCTTCTTCTACGAGCGTGCGGACACCGGCGCGCACTGTCTCGCGGCTGAACCCGTAGCGCTCCATGAGCTGCGCTTCGCTCGGGATCGCCTCGCCCGGAGCGAGAGCGCCGGACTCAATCTCGGTCCTCAGATCAGCAGCAATCTGCTGATTCTTGGTCAATTTTCCTCGCACCGAACAACCTCCAACCGACTCTTCTACAACTCCTCCGTACAAGTTAGACGAGAGGGCTTGACTCTTCCAAGCCTTCGAGTCCAGACTCACATCACAGCACTCCTCTAGACGTGCCGTACAGGGTGTCACGTACGGGGGATGCAGTCAGTGCCCGGAGAGCCCCATGAAAAGGGTTCGAAGGAAGCGCCGGTTACTTGAGAACTCAACAGCGTGCGACCTCAGCCACATGCACATGTGTGGTCGATGAGGTCTGACTCTTCCCCGCCCTCAACAGTGCTGAGGCGGGGTGCCCAGCCGCCTACGGCTGGGCTGCACGACCCCAGACATGACCGCAGGCGGCTGCTCTCCCTGGCAGGAACCGGCAGCCGCCCGCGACTCCCCATCTCCACTCGGAAGACAGGAGCTCAATCTCATGAAGTTCATCGTTGCTGGCCAGAGCGCCGTTACGGCGTCAGAGTTCGTTGAGCTGGCGCTCGGCATCGACTTCGAGTTGTTCACCGGCACCCCCGGTGAGAACGACATGGAACGCGCGGCCCGGCTGGACGCGGCCCGCGACATCCTCACCGACCTGCACCAGAGCGACCCGGAGGCGGCGGCCTACGCCGAGGCGCTGATGCGCACGGTACCGCTGCCGCTCCGCAGCAAGACGGCCGCCGGTCGCCGTGGGGCGGTGGCGGCATGAACCGCAAAGCCAAGGGCCTGCTCGTCCTCGCCCTCGTCGGCGTGGTCGGGATGGCGTTCCGGGTGTCCTGGAACGCACTCAAAGACGTGGCCGTGACGGTCGGCGCGGACGATACGGCCGCCACGCTGTACCCCTTCGTGGTCGACGGGCTGATGGCCCTGGCCCTGGTCGCCACCCTGGCACTCACCGGCGACGACCGCAGGTTCGCCCTGCGGGTGCTCGCCGGGTACACCGTCGCTTCCCTCGTCCTCAACTACGTCCACGGGCTCGTACCCGACCTCCACAACGCCGCCGGGCGCGTACCGCTCGCCGACTGGTCACCCGCCAACTGGCTTCTCGTACTGCTCGCCACTTCGCTGCCGGTCGGGTCGATTTTCTTCGGCTCCGACCTCGTCGCCAAAGTCCTCCACCATCACCCACCAAACCCGGAGGAATCGACCGCAACACTGACGAATCAGTCGACACCTGACCTGCGGGAGTCGGCCCCCGTATCCCTGCCGCCGGTCGCCGACCCGGCTCCGGTGGAGTCGAGCACGCCGGAGCCGACTCCGGCTCTGACCGACTCGACACCGGTCGCCCTCGACTCCGCCCCGACCAAGTCGCCCGCGTTCGTCACCGTGGCGGCCGAGCAGTCGGCCCCGCGCCGGGCAACCGGTCGGGTCCCGCAAGCGGCCCGCTCGCCCCGACCGGTCCGCACCCCGGAGCAGCTGCTCGCCGAGGGCCGGACGGCCACCGCCGATTGGCCCGACGCGGACCTGACGGCCGAAGGCATCCGTAAGGCCCTACGCACCGGCGCGGCCAACGCCCGCACCGTCCGAGACGCACTCAAGGCCGAGCGGAACACCGACGACGCTGCTGCGGCTGCCTAACCAGCCTGACTAACCACCACGTAACGGGGCCCGGCCGCCAACCGACCAAAGCGCCGGCCGGACCCCTACTCACTCCAGAAGAGGAGCACCAGACATCGTGACCGAGATCAACGAACACAACCAGCCGGAACCCGAGCGCCCGGCCGAAGTAGTCGACATCCACACCAAGCGGCCCGCCACCCCGGAGCCCGAGGCCGACCCCGGCACACCGGTCATGGTCGACGGTCCCGCTGCGGCCGGTCCCGGTTTCATGGCGCGGGTGATGGGNNCGTGTGGCTGCGCTCCCGTGCCGAGTTGGCGACGGCTGTGCGGTGGGCGGCCGGTCACTATGGCCACCTCGTCGGGTACCACGCGTTCCGCTCCCCGGTCTACGCCGGGAAGCTCGCCATGCAAGCGCCGCGCGGGACCGCCCGGTTCCTGGGCGGCACGATGCGGTGGGTCGCCGACCGGGAAGGCGAGCCCGTCCGCCTGGCCGCCGTCCGCCGCGAGGACGCCGCCGAATACCTCAAGCTCTCCCGACAGCGCGACGGCCGGGTACGGCTGCGGACCCTGGTCGCCGTGCTGGCCGCGCTCGTCGGCNNCTCGCTCGCCGCGCTTCTCATGGCGCTCGGCACGGCCGGAGGCGAGCCGGATGCCCCGGTCGCCACCCGTGCGGTGGACGTGCCCAAGGTCCAGAAGCTCACCTCTGACATCGTCCTGCGGGCGCTGGGCGCACTCGGCATTCCGGCGATCAATCAGGCGATGGGCAAGGGCCGGGAGGGCTTCACCTTCACCGCCCCGATCACCCGCGACGGCCCCGGCTGGCGGGCGGAGGGGGACCTGCCTTACGGGGTGACGGTCACCGATGTGATCGACAAGCGGGACAAGCTCGCTTCCGGCCTGCGCCGTCCGCTGGGCACCGTGTGGCCCGAGGCCGTCCCCGAGGAGCACACCGGCCGCCTGGTCCTCTGGGTCGGGGACCAGGACATGGCCAAGGCCAAACAGCCCGCCTGGCCGCTGCTCAAGTCCGGCAGCGTGGACCTGTTCAAGCCCGTCGCGTTCGGCACCGACCAGCGCGGCCGATGGGTCGAACTCACCCTGATGTACATCGCGGCCGTGATCGGCGCGATCCCCCGCATGGGCAAGACGTTCCTCCTGCGCCTGCTGCTCCTCATCTCCGCACTGGACCAGCGGGCGGAGTTGCACACCTACGACCTGAAGGGCACCGGCGACCTGGACCCGGTCGGGGACCGGGTCTCCCACCGGCACCGGGCGGGGGATGAGGACGAGGACATCGAGTACGCCATCCGCGACATGCGCGATCTGCGCCAGGAGCTGCGGCGGCGGGCAAAAATAATCCGCTCCCTGCCCCGCGACATCTGCCCCGAGTCCAAGGTCACCAGCGAACTGGCGTCCAAGCCCAAGCTGGGCCTGCATCCGATCGTGGTCGGGGTGGATGAGTGCCAGGTGTGGTTCGAGCACCCCAAGTACGGCGGGGAGTTCGAAGAGATCTGCACCGACCTGGTCAAGCGCGGCCCCGCGACCGGGATCGTGCTGATGCTCGCCACCCAGCGCCCCGACGCCAAGGCCCTGCCCACCGGCATTTCGGCGAACGCCTCGGCCCGGTTCTGCCTCAAGGTCATGGGCCAGCTCGAGAACGACATGGTGCTCGGCACCTCCGCCTACAAGCGGGGGGTGCGGGCCACGATGTTCGCCTGGGCCGACAAGGGCGTGCACTACTTCGTCGGCGAAGGCTCCGACGCCCGCATCGTCCGCGCCGTGTTCGCCGACGCCGTCGCCGCCGACCACATCGCGCTGCGAGCGCGGAAGCTGCGGGAAACAGCCGGCACCATGTCCGGTCACGCCCTGGGCGAGGAGCCGGAGGCAGAGGCGGGGGCCGGGTTCGATCTGCTGGCGGACATCCTCGCCGTCATCGGCGCGGATGAGCCGAAGATCTGGTCCGAAACCGTGGTCGCCCGGCTCGGCGAGCTGCGGCCGGAGGTCTACGGCGGGTGGGAGCCGGAGGGCCTGGCCGCCGCCCTCAAGCCCTACGAGGTCCCCACCGGCCAGGTGTGGGGCAAGACCGAGGACGGCAAGGGCGCCAACCGGCGCGGCATCGAACGCGCCCGCCTCACCACCGCCGTCGCCGAGCGTGACGGAAAGCGGGACGCGAGCTAGTGCTGTGACCGGGAAGGTTCGCCGGGTTGGTGTTCGCGCCGGGTACCACTCGGCGGGTTGGATGTGACGACACATCCGCTCGAACGCGTGGAGGCGCGGTGGCAGAGCCGGTCAAGGCCCGACCACCGCGCCGACTCCACGGTCGCAGCTCAGCGTTCTGCCGCGAGCCTTCCCATCAAGCGGGTGGAACCCGGCGGGCAGGGACCTCAAAGACGAGTTCGAGACCGTCCTCCTCATCCCACTGCTCTCCAACCTCAACGAAGCCGAAGCCCGAGATCGTGGCCAGGGATGCCACGTTGTCGGGGCTGATCGTCGCCCGCACGGTCGTGACAGAGGTTTCGGCTGCTGCCCGGCGAAGCAACTCGATCAGCGCGGATCGGGCATATCCCTGGCGACGGAAGTCGGGAGCGATGGAGTAGCCGATCTCGACCATGCCGACCTCATCGGGCGGTCCGTGGAACCCGGCATGTCCGACGACAAGCCCCTTGTCGCCGACGACCGCTTGACGCACCATCCACCGCGCACGGCCGGGATCGGCGGCCATCTGGTCGAGCCGGAACTGCCACAGCCACCGTGCTCTGTCGGTCACGAAGTACTCGGCCAGCAAAACCCCGGCCATCCTGCTGGCTCCGGACAGGTCTCCATCGAGCAAAGCGGACATCGTCCCGCCGGACAGCTCAACAAAACGGACACGTTTCGGGCTCCGCGTGAGCGGCCACTGGTGATCGGCTCCATCTGTCACCTGCGGATGCTCGCCTACTAACCCGAAGGGTGTCCAACGATTTCGGAGCGATCCGGCAACCGGCCCGCGGCATCATCCACCACCGCAACCCGGTGAACGTTCCCGGTCATGGCACTAGCCAGAGTTCGCCGCTAGACCTAGCAGCACAGCCCGCTAGGTCTAGCGGCACCGCTAGCACCCCACATACACGCTGATCAGGCCGCTAGTAGCTAGCGGCCCTCCCCTCGCACGCCCTGAAACCGGCCCTGGAGGCATGTTGTGACCCCTGCGCTGGCCGCTAGCGCCTGCCTACTCATACTCACCCTGTGTTACGCGGCCGTGTGTGCCGCGTCCCCGTTCGGGCCCTGCCGCCGCTGCCGAGGGATGGGCCACCGGCTCAAGACCGACCGGCGCGGACGGCTCAAGCGCGGCAAGGACTGCCGCCGCTGCCACGCGACCGGCAAGCGCATCCGCATCGGCCGCCACCTGTTCAACGCCGCCGCCCGCCTCCACCGCGACGGCACCCGCTGACCTCTCGCTCGGAAAGGGATCTCCCATGGTCGTCACGATCTCCCTCGTCGTCCTGTTCGGCGCTGCCCTGGCCGCGCTGCTCAAGTTCAAGTCCCTCGGCTTTGGGGCCGCGTTCGTCGCCGTGATGTTCGGCTTCTACCTCGCCTCCACCGGAGCCGCGGAACCCGTCAACGAACTCACCACCGCCGTTGTCGACGCCGTCCGCGACCTCTGAGAATGGGGAAACCACCGTGAACGAACACACCACCGCACCCCACTGGCTCACCGCCGCACTCCCCAAAGCGGCACCGGCCCTGGCGACCTCCACGGTGCTGATCCTGGCCCGGATCTGGAACGCGAACGGGGCTGAGCACTCCACCGGCAACGCGTGGCTGATGGGCACCCTCACCGTCGGCGCGGCCGTCGCCGGAGCACTCACCGCCACCGGACAGCACGGCGACCACACCACCAGCGCCGTGGCGTTCACCGCCTCCGGAGCCCTCGCCCTGGCAGGCGTCGCCGGATACGCGGACGGGCTGTCCCTGCCGCTGCTGCTCTGGGCCGTCGCCACCGCCGTGGCCTACGGGATCGCGGTCCGCCACTGGCGCACCGACCGCCGCGAGACAACCACCTTCCAACGCCGCACGGCCGAGCGGCGCGAGGAACACGGCCACTTGGAACGCGTGGAAGCGATGCGCTGCCGCACACAGGTCGAGGTCGCCCGGGAGGGCACCGCCTACGCGGCCGCACTCGCCGAAGCCCTCACCGCCCGCGCAGCACTCCCCGGCTTCGACCCGCAGACGCTCACGCGGGCGGGGCTGCCGGAGCTGCCCGGCACTGAACGCACCCCGTAGAGATACCCGGGGCGGCCGCGAATCTTTGGCGAGAGAGCGGCCGCCCTGGTCTCCCGACCTCAGCAACAGACAGGAGACCCCAAGCATGACTCATGACGTTCCCGCGCTGCTGTCCGCAGCGCTCACAGCCGCTGAGAACGGCTGGCCCGTCTTCCCCCTCCGTCCTGGAGACAAGCGGCCCGCCGGGCACGCTGAGGCACGCTGCCCCGGCACCGGTCGGTGCGCCCGTGGGCACCGCACCCCGGAGCAGCGCGCCACGACCGACCCGGACATGGTGCGCCGGTGCTGGGAGCGCCGCCCGTACGGCGTCGGTATCGCCACCGGCCCGGCCGGACTCGTCGTCATCGACCTGGACACACCCAAGGGCCCGGAAGACATCCCGCCGGCCGAATGGGCTGGATACGCCGACGGCATGGATGTCTTCGCCACCGTCTGCGAGCGAGCCGGGCAGCCGGTCCCAGACGACACGTACACGGTCCGGACCGGCCGTGGCGGACTGCACCTGTACTTCTCCGCACCTTCGGGAAAGCGGCTCCGCAGTGGCGCGGAGGTCCTGGGGTGGAAGGTGGACGTGCGCGCCTGGGGCGGATACGTGGTGGCTGCCGGAAACACCGTCCACAGGCGGCCGTACGTCTGCGAACGGCCCGCGCCCCCCGCTCCCCTCCCTGAGTGGCTTGGTGACCTGCTCACCCCGCCGCCCGCACCTGCACCGCTCGGTGCGGTGGCACTGCGAGAGGGCATCCGGCACGTGGACAGGTACGCGACCGCAGCACTGCGGGGTGAAGTCGAAAAGGTGCAGTCCGCCCGGCAGGGCGGTCGTAATGCAGTGCTCTTCAAAGCCGCCTGCTCCCTGGGGCGGCTCATCGCCGCCGGGACACTCCCCGAGGAACTGGCCACGGGCGCACTCGCCGACGCGGGAATGTCCACTGGTCTGCCCTACCGGGACTGTGAGCGCACCATCCGTTCCGGCTTCCGCCGCAGCGCCGCCGAGGTGAGCGCAGCATGAGCACACAGCCTGTGGACACAGCCGACCTGTGGGCGGCATTCCCCGGACTCGACGACGCGGCACCCAGCGAGCCGGTGTGGGAGGAGCCCATCCCGCTCACTGCCCGTCGGGAGCTCCCCGCGTTCCCCGTGGACGCTCTGCCCACGTGGCTGGGCGAGTTCGTGGCCGCCGTGGCCGAGGAGACACAGACCCCAGTGGACATGGCCGGGTCACTCGCTCTCTCGGTACTCGCCACCGCCGCCGGGGGACGGGCCGTGGTGCAGGTGCGTGGCCGGTGGCGAGAGCCGACGAACCTGTTCGTCGTCGTGGCGCTGCCGCCCGCGAACCGGAAGTCGGCCGTGTTCTCCCTCATGACCGCGCCCCTGTACGCGGCGGAGAAGCAGCTCGCTGCCGAGGCGGCCGGCCGCATCGTGGAAGCGGAGCTGACAGCACGGCTCGCGAAGGAGACGGCGGACCGGGCCGCCGCCAAGGCAGCCCGTGCCGATGCCGAAAAGCGTGACGCCCTGGTGGCCGAGGCCATCGGTCTGGCGCAGACCGCCGAGGGCATCACGGTGCCGGTGAAACCGCGTCTGCTGGCAGATGACGCCACCCCGGAAGTCATCGCCTCGCTACTGGCCGAACAGGGCGGTCGTCTCGCCGTCATGTCGGCCGAGGGCGGCATCTTCGACATCATCGCCGGGCGCTACTCCGGCACTCCGAACATGGAGGTCTTCCTCAAGGGACAGGCAGGCGACCGGTTGCAGGTGGACCGGCGCGGCCGAGAAGAAGTCATCGAAGCACCGGCCCTCACGATGGGCCTGACGGTGCAGCCGTCCGTCTTGGAGAACATTGCCCGTGTGAAGGGGTTCGAGGGCCGGGGCCTCCTTGCCCGGTTCCTCTACTCGCTCCCCGTGTCGAGGGTGGGCTATCGGAAGATCCTTCCCGACCCCATCCCTGACGCAGTGGCGGAGGACTACGAGCGGCGCGTCACCGCGATCACGCTCGCTCTGGCCGACTGGACCGACCCCGCCGTGTTGCAGCTCTCACCCGAGGCTGATGCCGCCCTGGTGGCCTATCAGAAGCGCCAGGAACCACGACTACGGGAGCGCGGCGGAGACCTGGGCCACGTCGGCACCTGGGCCGGAAAGCTCGCGGGCGCGGCCTGCCGCCTGGCCGGACTTCTCCACCTGGGCACCCACCCCGACAACGGCCACACACAGCCGATCGACGCCGACACCATGAGCGCCGCCGTGCAGCTCTCGGACTACTTCACCGGGCACGCCCTGGCCGTGTTCGAGCTGATGGGCGCCGACCAGACCGCCGCCCGCGCCCGCACCGTCCTGGAGACCCTGCGGGCCAACCAGTGGCCGGAGATCAGCAAACGGGACCTCATGGTCAAGCTGTCCCGCTCCGAGTTCCCCACCGTGGCCGACCTCGACCCCGCCTTGGAACTCCTGGAAGAACACGGCTACGTGCGCTCCCAGCCCGTACAGCGCCCCGGAGGACGCGGCCGACCACCCTCCCCGCGCTACCTCATCCACCCCGGCCTGACCACGCCGACGCCCTGACCCCCGCCACACAAACCACAGAATCACAGAAATAACCACCGCCCGGCTCTGACCTGCGCGAACACAGCTCCGGCGGGTACGAGAGCGCCCGCCACAGAAACCCACGGAAGCCCCACACAAATGCCGCCGCACCCTGCCCGGCCTTTTCTGTGGAACTTTCCGCGACTTCTGTGGCCGCCCGCCCCGTGCCCGCCGGGCGACCGTTCCTCCAGCTCAGACGGCCTGCTCCGGCTTTCTGTGTATTGCGTGGTTTCTGTGGCGCACTCCAGCCGCGAGGAGTCACCGCGATGACAGCCCCACCCCTGGAAGCCCTCACCGTCCCGGAAGTCATGGCCGCGCTACGGCTCAGCCGCACCAAGCTCTACGACCTGATCAGGTCCGGTGACCTGCCCAGCTTCACCGTCGGACGCGCCCGCCGGATCCCGACGGACGGGCTCAGCAGCTACATGCGCAAGCGAATCGAAGAGGAGTTCTGAGCGATGGCCAAGCGCCGCCCCAACGGTGGGGGAACCATCACCAAACGTAAGGACGGCCGGTACATGGGAGCCGCGTACGTCACCAACGCCAGCGGGCAACGCGTCCGCCGGTACGTCTACGGCAAGACCTATGACGAGGCGGCCGAGGCTCTCGGCAAGCTGCAAGGCCAGGAGCGCCAGGGCGTACCGGTTCCGGACCGGACATGGAAGCTTGGGGAGTACCTAGCGTACTGGCTTGAGCACATGGTGAAGCCGTACCGCGAGCCTGCGACGTACGCGAAGTACGAAGCGATGGTGAGGCTGCACATCACCCCGTTGCTCGGCAGGAAGGCTCTGCCGAAGCTCACCCCGGCACAGGTACGCGTCTTCCTCGCCGACCTCAAGCGCAAGGAAGTGGGTGCCGCATCCCGTGCCGAGGCGCTGCGGGTCCTGCGCAACGCGCTCAACCGCGCCATGCGTGAGGAGCTGGTCGGCCGCAACGTCGCCGCCCTGGTCGACATGCCGCAGGTCGTCAAGCAGAAGGTGACTCCCTGGACTGCTGCCGAGGCAATCAAGTTCCTCCGCACTGCCCGCCCGCACCGGCTGTACGCCGCCTTCGTCCTGGTGCTGGTGCTGGGGCTCCGGCGGAGCGAGGTCCTTGGGCTGCGGTGGCAGGACGTGGACCTCGAGCACGGACAGTTCACGCCGACCATGCAGGTACAGCGCGTGGACGGAAAGCTCGTGCTCAAGAAGCTCAAGACGGAGTCCTCACAGGCCGCTCTGCCCTTGCCTGCCTTTTGCCTGGAGGCCCTCGCGGACCGGAAGTATCTGCAAGGGATCGAGCGCGACATGGCCGGGGTCCGGTGGGGGCAGCCGGAAGGACAAGACCTGATCTTCTCCGAGCGGCACGGCGGCATGATCGAGCCGCGCGGCTTCTCCCGGACCTTTGAGGCGCTGCTGAACCGCGCCAGGATCCGGCGGATCACGGTTCGCCTCGCCCGGCACACGTGCGGGACGCTGCTGGCGTTCCTCAAGGTGCACCCGAAGGTGGCACAGGCAATCCTGCGTCACAGCCAGATCAGCATGACGATGGACATCTACACACACGTTGTGGATGAAGACCAGCGAGCTGCCGCCGCACAGCTCGCGACCCTCCTGGAGGGCGGCACACACGGCGGCTGATGTCAGCCGTGGATGTCAAAAGGCCCTTACTCGCTTGAGTAAGGGCCTTCGGCACTGGTGGGGCTAACAGGACTTGAACCTGTGGCCTCTTCCTTATCAGGGAAGCGCTCTAACCGTCTGAGCTATAGCCCCGTGCTGCAACGAAAGATTAGCGCACACCGGGCCCGGTCCCAAAATCGGTTCCGGGCCCGGGGAGCCGGGCGCCGAAGAGGACTATTCGTCCTCGGCCAGCGTGAGCTCGACGCCGCCGACAAAACCGGCCGACAAGTTGTAGATGAAAGCGCCGAGCGTCGCCAGCGCCGTCGCCAGCACCACGTCGATCACCGCGATGACCGAGGTGAAGGTCAGCACCCGTGACAGCGACAGGAACGACTCCAGATCGAAGCCGCCGCCCTCGTCCGTGCCGGTCGCCTGGCCGATCGTCTCGCCGACCGTGCTGAACACGCCCATCGCGTCCAGCACCAGCCACAGCACCGAGACCGCGACGACCGTGCAGACCCCCAGCGCGATGGAGAGCAGGAAGCTGACCTTCATCACCGACCACGGGTCGGCCTTCGCCACCCGCAGCCGGGCCTTGCGGGTACGCGGTGTCGTACGGGCACCGGCGCCGGTACGCGGCCTGCGCACCGCCGGCCCGCCGACGGGCGGCGTACCGGACGGCTGGGCGCCGGCGGCCCCGCGGCCGACCTGCCCGGGAACGTTCGGCATCGGACCCGGCTGCGGTTCGCCGCCGGGTGACGGATAGGCCTGCGGCGGGTGGTACGGCTGCGCAGGCTGCTGCGGATAGGGCTGACGCGTATCCGTCACGGCGGTGTTCCCCCCTTGAGTGCCCCCCTGGTGCGAGGCTTCCTGCGAGCTGTTGTCGTCCACAGCGCCACGGACGCCGCCCTGCACGGTGGTGGGCCCCGCAGGGGCACGCCCCTCGGCTCCCGGACCGCCCGAACCGGCGCCCGTGGCTCCACTCACGACTTACTCCTCCTGGCTACCGGCCGAAGGCTGCTCGCCTTCGGCCGCCCCGCTCGCGTCGGCCGTCCCGGGTCCGGCCGCTTCGGCCGTCCCCGCTGCTTCGACCAACTCTTCGACCTCTTCGGCCTCACGACCGGCCTCGGCGTTGCGCGCGATGCCGACCACGGCGTCGCGCTTGCCCAGGTGAATCAGCTGGACGCCCATGGTGTCACGGCCCGTCTCCCTGACTTCGCTGACCCGTGTCCGGATCACACCACCGCTCAGCGTGATGGCGAGGACCTCGTCGCTCTCCTCGACCACCAGAGCACCGACGAGCGAACCGCGGTCCTCCACGAGCTTGGCGGCCTTGATGCCGAGGCCGCCGCGGCCCTGGACGCGGTATTCGTCGACGTTCGTGCGCTTCGCGTACCCGCCGTCGGTGGCGGTGAACACGAACGTACCGGCCCGGACGACATTCATCGAGAGGAGTTCGTCCGCTCCCCGGAAACTCATGCCCTTGACCCCGGACGTCGCCCGCCCCATGGGCCGCAGACTTTCATCCGTTGCGGTGAACCGGATCGACTGGGCCTTCCGGCTCACCAGCAGCAGATCGTCGTCCGCCGACACCAGTTCGGCGCCGATCAGCTCGTCCTCGCGGCCGTCCTCCATCTCCCGGAGGTTGATCGCGATGACGCCGCCCGAGCGGGGCGAGTCGTAGTCCTTGAGCGGAGTCTTCTTCACCAGCCCGGACTTGGTGGCCAGCACCAGGTACGGCACCGCCTCGTAGTCGCGGATCGCCAGGATCCGGGCGATCTTCTCGTCCGGCTGGAAGGCCAGCAGGTTCGCCACGTGCTGACCGCGCGCCTCCCGGCCGGCGTCCGGCAGCTCGTACGCCTTCGCGCGGTACACCCGGCCCTTGTCCGTGAAGAACAGCAGCCAGTGGTGCGTGGTGGAGACGAAGAAGTGGTCGACGATGTCGTCCTGCTTCAGCTTCGTGCCGCGCACGCCCTTGCCGCCGCGCTTCTGCGACCGGTAGTCCTCGGTCCGGGTGCGCTTCACATAGCCGCCGCGGGTGATCGTGACGACGATGTCGTCCTCGGCGATCAGGTCCTCGATGGACATGTCGCCCTCGAAGGGCACCAGCTTGCTGCGCCGGTCGTCGCCGAACTTCTCGACGACCGCCGCCAGCTCCTGGCTGATGATCTCCCGCTGCCGGGCCGGCGAGGCCAGGATCGCGTTGTACTCGTCGATCTTGCGCTGGAGCTCGTCGTGCTCCGCCACGATCTTCTGCCGCTCCAGGGCCGCCAGCCGGCGGAGCTGCATCTCCAGGATCGCGTTCGCCTGGATCTCGTCGATCGTCAGCAGGCCCATCAGGCCGGTGCGGGCCGTGTCGACCGTGTCGCTGCGCCGGATCAGCGCGATGACCTCGTCGATCGCGTCCAGCGCCTTGAGCAGGCCGCGCAGGATGTGCGCCCGCTCCTCCGCCTTCCGCAGCCGGTACTTCGTCCGCCGGACGATGACCTCGACCTGGTGCGTCACCCAGTGCCGGATGAACGCGTCCAGCGCCAGCGTGCGCGGCACCCCGTCCACCAGCGCCAGCATGTTCGCGCCGAAGTTCGTCTGCAGGTCGGTGTGCTTGTAGAGGTTGTTCAGCACGACCTTCGCGACGGCGTCCCGCTTCAGCACGATGACCAGTCGCTGGCCCGTACGGGAGGACGTCTCGTCGCGGACGTCCGCGATGCCGCCGACCCTGGCTTCCTTGACCAGGTCGGCGATCTTCTGCGCGAGGTTGTCCGGGTTGACCTGGTACGGCAGCTCGGTGACCACCAGGCACTGCCGGCCCTGGATCTCCTCGACCTCGACGACCGCCCGCATCGTGATCGAGCCGCGGCCCGTCCGGTACGCCTCCTCGATGCCCTTGCGGCCCACGACCAGCGCGCCGGTCGGGAAGTCCGGGCCCTTGATGCGCGCCATCAGCGCGTCCAGCATCTCCTCGCGCGAGGCGTCCGGGTGCTCCAGCGCCCATTGCGCGCCGGCCGCCACCTCGCGGAGGTTGTGCGGCGGGATGTTGGTGGCCATGCCGACCGCGATGCCCGCCGAACCATTGATCAGCAGGTTCGGGAAGCGGGCCGGCAGGACGGTCGGCTCCTGGTTCCGGCCGTCGTAGTTGTCCTGGAAGTCGACGGTCTCCTCGTCGATGTCCCGGACCATCTCCATCGACAGCGGCGCCATCTTGCACTCGGTGTACCGCATGGCCGCGGCCGGGTCGTTGCCCGGAGAGCCGAAGTTGCCGTTGCTGTCGACCAGCGGCATCCGCATCGACCAGTGCTGGGCCAGCCGCACCAGCGCGTCGTAGATCGAGGCGTCGCCGTGCGGGTGGTACGTACCCATGACGTCACCGACGACGCGGGCGCACTTGTAGAAGCCCTTCTCGGGCCGGTAGCCGCCGTCGTACATCGCGTAGAGCACGCGGCGGTGCACCGGCTTGAGACCGTCGCGGATGTCGGGCAGCGCACGCGACACGATGACGGACATCGCGTAGTCGAGATAGCTGCGCTGCATCTCCGTCTCGAGCCCGACCGACTCCACCCGAAGGCCGACGCCTTCGACGGTCGCGGGCTCACCCTCAGGGGTGACGGGGGTGGGGAGGGCGGGACCCTCGGGAGTGTTCGGCGTCTCGTCGGCCATTACTGGTCAAAGTCCTTTCGAGGTACGGCGGTGGGAGCCGACCCGGATGTCGAGGCTGCTGCGCGCGCCGGTCCGGAACCGGGGCCCGGACGGGGCGGGAATCAGATGTCCAGGAACCTGACGTCCTTCGCGTTGCGCTGGATGAAGGAGCGCCGCGCCTCGACGTCCTCGCCCATCAGCACCGCGAACAGGTCGTCCGCCTGCGCCGCGTCGTCCAGGGTGACCTGGCCGAGCACGCGGTGGTCGACGTCCATGGTGGTGATCCGCAGCTCCTCGGCGTTCATCTCGCCCAGACCCTTGAAGCGCTGGACCGAGTCGTCCTTGATCCGCTTGCCGTTCTGCCGGCCGAGCTGGATGAGCGCGTCCCGCTCGCGGTCCGAGTAGGCGTACTCCCAGTCCTCCCGGCCCCACTTGATCTTGTAGAGCGGCGGGCGGGAGAGGTAGACGTGCCCGGACTCGACCAGCGGCCGCATGAAGCGGAAGAGGAACGTCAGCAGCAGGGTGTTGATGTGCTGACCGTCGACGTCGGCATCCGCCATCAGAATGATCTTGTGATAGCGGAGCTTCTGGATGTCGAAGTCCTCGTGGACCCCGGTGCCGAACGCCGAGATCAGCGCCTGCACCTCGTTGTTCTGCAGGATCTTGTCGAGGCGGGCCTTCTCCACGTTCAGGATCTTGCCGCGGATCGGGAGGATCGCCTGGTACTGCGGGTTCCGGCCGGACTTCGCCGAGCCGCCGGCGGAGTCACCCTCGACGATGAAGATCTCGCACTTCGTCGGGTCACTGGACTGGCAGTCGCTCAGCTTGCCCGGCAGCGACGCCGTCTCCAGCAGCCCCTTCCGGCGGGTCAGGTCACGCGCCTTACGGGCCGCCATCCGGGCCGTGGCGGCCTGGATGCCCTTGCGGATGATGTCCGCGGCCTCGTTGGGATTGCGGTCCAGCCAGTCGGTGAGGTGCTCGTGGGCGACCTTCTGCACAAAGGTCTTGGCCTCGGTGTTGCCCAGCTTGGTCTTCGTCTGGCCCTCGAACTGCGGCTCGCCCAGCTTGATCGAGATGATCGCCGTCAGGCCCTCGCGGATGTCCTCACCGGCGAGGTTCTCGTCCTTCTCGCGGAGCAGCTTCTTCTCGCGCGCGTACCGGTTGATCAGACCCGTCAGCGCGGCCCGGAAGCCCTCTTCGTGGGTACCGCCCTCATGGGTGTGGATGGTGTTCGCGAAGCTGTAGACGCCCTCGCTGTACTGCGCGTTCCACTGCATCGCGATCTCGAGGGAGAGCATCCGCTCCTTGTCCTCGGCCTCGATGGCGATGATCGAAGGGTGCACCAGCTCGCCCTTGCGGGAGTTCAGGTACTTCACGAAGTCGACGATGCCGCCCTCGTAGTAGTACCGGACGACGAGCGGCTTGCCCTCGTCGTCCACGTGGTCCACGCGCTCGTCCGTCAGCGAGATGGCCAGGCCCTTGTTGAGGAACGCCATCTCCTGGAAGCGCCGCGACAGCGTCTCGAAGGAGTAGTCGGTCGTCTCGAAGATGTCCGGGTCGGCCCAGAAGGTGACGGTCGTGCCGGTGGAGTCCACCGTGCCGCTCTTCGCCAGCGGCGCCGTCGGCACCCCGAGCTTGTAGTCCTGCGTCCACAGCGTCCCGTCGCGCTTCACCTCGACGGCGAGCCGCGCGGACAGCGCGTTGACGACCGAGACGCCCACTCCGTGCAGACCGCCGGAGACGGCGTAGCCGCCCCCGCCGAACTTGCCACCCGCGTGCAGCACCGTCAGCACGACCTCGACGGCCGGCTTGCCCTCCGAGGCCACGATGCCCACGGGGATGCCGCGGCCGTTGTCGGTGACGCGGACGCCGCCGTCGGCGAGGATCGTGACCTCGATGTTGTCGGCGTGCCCGGCCAGGGCCTCGTCGACCGAGTTGTCGACGACTTCGTACACCAGGTGGTGCAGACCCCGCTCACCGGTGGACCCGATGTACATTCCGGGGCGCTTGCGTACCGCGTCGAGGCCCTCGAGTACGGTGATCGCGCTGGCGTCGTACGACGCCTTGCCCGCGGGTGGAACGCCGGCAGAGCCGTTGACGGTGGCGTCTGCGGCTTCCTCGGGGAGGGAAACGGTGTTGATCTCGTTGGGGTTGCCGGAATCGGCCACGAAGCGCCCTTTCTGGCACAGCACAGGCCGTCTCCGGGCATACGGGAGCGGCTGCGTCGTTCGACATGTTCCGCAAGGTCGGCGGGATTGCCCCCAGTCTACCGGTAGCGCAGACATGAATGGGGCTTTGCCGGTGCCTGTATCGATGTGTGCCGCCCTGAACTGGCGTCTGCCGACTCCCTATATGCGGGCCCGGGGCCTGAGCGGCCCCAGGAGGCACCCAGCGCTTCGGGCTGTCAACCCCCGACCACGCTGAGGGACACCCCGGCCGCCACACCTGCCACAGGGTTCATCCGTAGGTGTCGCCGGGGCCCGTGCTGCCCGGTGCGCGCAGGGGGCCGTACCGCTGGCGGGGGGCGTTTCCGGGGCCCATTACCTTGATCATCCTGACCGTGCCCTGCCCCAGGTCCTCGTTCAGCCGGGCGACGATCCGCGGCGCCAGCAGCCGCAGCTGGGTCGCCCACGCCGTCGAATGGCAGCGCACCGTCAGCACCCGGGCCTCTTCGTCGTACCGCTGCGGATCGCAGTGCTCCGCAACCTCCGGCCCGACGATCTGCGGCCAGCGGCCCATCACCCCGCCCACCGCGGCCGGTGCCTCCCAGCCGCGCTCGGTGATCAGACGGTTGATCGCCGCGCCCAGCGGCAGTGGATCCCGGCCGTCCGCCCGCGCGCCGGACCGCAGGCCGCCCCGGCGGGCCTGCTTCTTCTGCTGCGCGGCGGCGCCCCGGGCGCGGGCCTGCTCCTTCGCGGCCC
>DOWQ01000777.1 GCA_003519485.1 Streptomyces sp.
TGAGCGCGGGCGGGCGCCGGGCTGAGGCCGCGGCCGCGCTCGGGCGGCCGGGCGGCGCCGGTGAACAGGCATCCGGGGTTACTTCAACGGTTCCCTGGGCAGAGGGAGTTGTTCATCCGTATGCTCGGCGCCCGGTGCCAGAGTGCGGCCGGGGGCCGGTGGGCGACGCACGGCACGGACGGGGGAGATGGTGCCTGGATACGAGCCCTTTCTGACGCGTGTCATGCCGGAACTCGTCATGCAGCACAAACGCCGCCGCAGCGCCGGCAGCAGGCTGCGCGGCCGGGGCGGCCCGCCGGCCATCGAGATCGTGGGCCTCACCAAGCGGGAGCGGGACGCGCTCCTGCAGGAGGTGTACCGGCGCTACGCGCGCGTGCTGCCCGTCAACGACCCCACCGAGATGCCGCTCGTGCGCGGGCGGGTCGCCGACTCCTTCTGGTACCTGTCGACCCGGGTCTACGGTCTCGGCGGCCATACAGCCTACCGGCTGCCCATCCGCTTCCCCCGGTTCGCCCTCGGGATGATGGCCCACGCCTGGGCGGAGAAGAACGACCGGCCCGGGCTCGAGGAGATCGAGAAGGGCCACGAGTGGCTGCGGGACGAGCTGCGGAAACGGCGCGACGAGAATCCGCGCCGGGTCGCCGACGACCAACTGCTCACCGACCTGGAGGGCCATCTCGCGACGGCCATCGGCGGCAGGGCGGGCGGCCTGGTGGCGGCGGCCTCGGCGGTGGCCCGCTTCCTGCTGGCCAGGCCGCGCCCGGACCGGATCGCGCTGCGCTGGTGGGGGAAGGTGCTGAACACGCCGCCGGGGGCATTCTCCTGGCGGGAGGCGGTGGCCACCGAGCTGTTCCGCGTCTTCCGCCGGCGCAAGGACCGGCGTGAGCGCCCCAGCGCGCAGCTGCTGGCCGCCGCCCTGCTCGCCGACCTCGACGCGCACTACGGGCTGCGCCGCCGGCTCAACCGGGACATGCCGCCGGTCATCCTGCTGCCGGAATACACCCCCGCCGGGCGGGAGTTCCTGGACACCCTGCTGCGGGCGTACGGCATCGCCTTCCCGCGCTCGCCGCGGAAGCGGACGGTCACCCGGCCGGTCGTCGTCGCCGTGGGGGGCGGGGTGACTGCGGCGGAGCCGCGGCCCCGGCCCCTCGAAGAACTCGAGTCGTACCTCAACGTCTGGACCATACCCGTGGAGGGTGACGTGCGGGAACGCTGGCTGCTCCGAGTGACCGCGGCGGACGCGGCGGAACCGGTGGAGAGCACGGAGCCGGGGGAGGGGCGGTGACGGCGGCCCGGCGGGCCAGGCCCGAGGCCCCCTCCGAGATCCGCTCCGGCCCGGGCTGGGCCAGCCTCGTGCTGGCCGCGCTGCTCGCCGTCGGACTGGGGTACCTCCTCTGGGCCTTCGTGGTGTCACCGAACCTCCCCGACCCGTGCGGCGTGGAGTTGGAGGACATCGGCGGGGAGTGCATCGGGGTGACCGACGGCAGCAGCGCGAAGTGGGAGGGCCTGGAGCAGGTCTCGGAGCGGATCAAGGCCGAGAACGACCGGATCGCGAAGGACCCGCACGTCACCATCGCCCTGATGATCTCGATGACCTCGGACAACAGCGAGGTGCGGAAGCAGATCCTGCACCAGGTGCAGGGCGCCTATCTGGCCCAGTACCGGGCGAACAACGACAGGGCGGAGAGCGGCGACCCGCCCAAGATCAGGCTGGTGCTGGCCAACCCCGGCAAGGCGCGGGACAAGTGGCTGCCGGTGACGGACCGGCTCGACGAGATGGCGAGATCCGACCAGGACAAGCTGCGGGTCGTCTTCGGATTCGACGTCAGCGTGCTGAACACCAAGAAGGCCATCCAGTACCTGACGAACGACAAGGGGATTCCCGTCGTCGCCGGTTCGCTCACCGGGAACGACTTCGCCAACACCGACCGGGACCAGAAGCAGTACCAGGGATTCGCCCGCATCGCGCCCAACAACACCGACCAGGCCGACGCCCTGGTCAACTTCGACAAGGGGCTGGACCTCCGGCACGCCGTCCTCGTCGAGGACGGGCGGGAGAAGGACGACTACGCCCGCTCGCTGCGCGATGCCTTCCAGCGGAAACTGGCGGACTCGCCGCACAATCCGTACACCTTCGTCTCCGAGGGCCCGGATACCGAGGGCTCGCTGTCGAGCGAATTCCGGCGGATGGCGGTCAACATCTGCACGCTGTCGCCCGCCGTGGACAACGTCTACTTCGCCGGCCGCCAGACCCATCTGCGGCAGTTCGTCAACGCCGTGGCCGAGCACCGGCCGTGCAAGGACCGGAAGATCACCGTGGTCAGCGGCTCGGCCGCGTCCACCCTCTACTCGGACGAGCAGCTCAACTGGGAGGCGCTGCGCGGCGACCCGGAGGTCGGGCGGAAGGGCGTGGAGGTCGTCTACACCTCCTACTCCCACCCCGACGGCTGGACAACCGGAGAGGCCCCGGAGACCGGGGGGTCGGCGGCGGCCTTCAACACCCTGCGGAGCTACGTGGACCGCTCCCAGCAGCCACCGGTCGGCCCCATCGGCGAGACCGACATCGCCGACTCCCGGGTCGCCTCCGCCTACGACTCCGCCTGGACGGCCATCACCGGCATCCGGGTCCACACCGAGAACGGGAAAATCCCCGGGCTGCGGGCCATCGGCAACGACTGGGACAGCCTGCAGGGCGTGGACAAGGTGCAGGGGGCGAGCGGCTGGATCTGCCTGGACACCGCGGGCAACCCGTACAACAAGGCCGTCGCCGTCGTACGCCTCGACCCGGAGGCCCGGGCGCCGGAGTTCGTCGGGCTGGCCTGGCCGAGGGGCGCGCCGCCGGCGAAGGCCCCGCAGGGCACCGGCTCCTGCCAGATCCCCAAGGACCGCTAGCGGGCCGCGCGGCCGGTCTCGGGCGGGTGGGACGGGGCCCGGACGGTGCCTGCCCGGCCCGGCGTCAGCTGCCGGTGCCGGTGTCCGCCCGGGTACCGGGGTTCGAGCCGGTGTCCGGACGGGTGTCCGGGTCCATGCCGAGCATCCGGCGCAGCAGGTCACGGAGCAGCGAGCGCTCCACGTCCGTCAGCCCGGCCAGCGGCTCGCGCGCGAAGTCGAGGGAGTCGCGCAGCCGGCGGGCGGTCGACCGGCCCTCGTCGGTGGTGACGGCCAGCTTGATCCGGCGGTCGGAGGGGTCGGGCCGCCGCTCGACGAGCCCGCGCGCCTCCAGCCGGTCGACGATCCCGGTGACGTTCGACGGCTCGCATTTGAGTCTCTTGGCTATCCGGCGCATGGGCAGCGGCTCCAGGGAGAGGAGTCCCAGGACCCGCGCCTGTGCCCCGGTGAGGGCGTGCTCGGCCGCCGCCGCCTCGTACTCCTCGTAGTAGCGCGCCACGACATCGCCGATGAGCTCGACGACCTCGAGGGTCAGTGGGTCGGTGCTGCGTGGGGCCATGACACTCAGGATACCTCTTTGCTTGACAACATGAAACATTCAGCTGCATGGTTGTTTCAGTACCTGAAGCATTTGCCACGGTGAGGCTGTGGCAGGAGGAGGCGCACCATGTCGGAATCGGCACTGCCCAGCACCAGCCGTGAGTGGCATCTCGTCGCACGCCCGAAGGGCTGGCCCGAGCCGGCCGACTTCGCGCTGCGCGAGGCCCCCGTCGCGGAGCCCGGCCCCGGCCAGATCCTGGTGCGCAACCTCGTGATGTCGGTCGACCCCTATATGCGCGGCCGGATGAACGACGCCAAGTCCTACGTACCGCCCTTCCAGCTGGACGCCCCGATGGACGGCGGCGCGGTCGGCGAGGTCATCGCCTCGAAGGCCGACGGCATCGCGGCCGGCGACCATGTGCTGCACGCGCTCGGCTGGCGCGAGTACGCGGTCCTGGACGGCCGGCACGCGACCAAGGTGGACCCGGCGGCCGCCCCGGTCTCCACCTACCTCGGGGTGCTGGGCATGCCCGGCCTCACCGCCTACGCCGGGCTGCTGGAGGTCGCCTCCTTCCAGGAGGGCGACGCGGTCTTCGTCTCCGGCGCGGCGGGCGCGGTCGGCAGCCAGGTCGGCCAGATCGCCAAACTCAAGGGCGCCTCGCGGGTCATCGGCAGCGCCGGCTCGGACGAGAAGGTGCGCGTCCTGGTCGAGGAGTACGGCTTTGACGCGGCCTTCAACTACAAGCACGGCCCGGTCAGGGAGCAGCTGAAGAAGGCCGCCCCCGAAGGGATCGACGTGTACTTCGACAATGTCGGCGGTGAGCATCTCGAGGCGGCCATCGGCTCCCTCAATGTCCACGGCCGGGTCGCCGTCTGCGGGATGATCTCGCAGTACAACGCCACCGAGCCGACGCCGGCGCCGCGCAATCTCGCGATGGTCATCGGCAAGCGGCTGCGCATCCAGGGGATGCTCGTCAACGACCACAAGGCACTGCAGTCGCAGTTCGTCGAAGAGGTCGGCGGCTGGGTGCGCTCCGGTGAACTCAAGTACCGCGAAACGGTCGTGGAGGGCATCGACCAGGCCGCCGAGGCGTTCCTGGGCCTGATGCGGGGCGAGAACACCGGGAAGATGATCGTCAAGCTTGCGGGCTGAGCCGTCGGCCTGTGATCGAACGCACCACCACGGATCGGACACATCGGCGCGCATGCCGCCGGGCGGGTTAGGCTCGGCCGGGCTGCCGCGATCGTGGGCGCGAGTCGCGGTGGAGCGCACAGCATTGTGCGAACAACAGGAGGATCTTTCATGTCCATCCAGTCCATTGACGTTCTGTACACCGCGACGGCCACGGCCGAGGGCGGCCGTGACGGCCGCGTCGCCACGGACGACGGCAAGCTCGACGTGGTCGTCACCCCGCCCAAGGAGATGGGCGGCAGCGGCGAGGGCACCAACCCCGAGCAGCTCTTCGCCGCCGGTTACAGTGCCTGCTTCCAGGGTGCGCTGGGCGTCGTGGCCCGCCAGGAGAAGGCGGACATCACCGGTTCCCGCGTGACGGCCAAGGTCGCCATAGGCAAGGCCGGGGGCGGCGGCTTCGGCCTGGAGGTCGAGCTCTCGGTCTCCATACCGAACGTCGACGCGACGACCGCCCAGCAGCTGGTCGAGGCCGCCCACCAGGTGTGCCCGTACTCCAACGCCACCCGCGGCAACATCAAGGTCGACCTGACCGTCGCCTGACGCTCCGCCGGACGTCCCGCCCCGGAGCTGGTCGGCTCCGGGGCGGTGCCCGCCGCGTTCTGTCATCGCGGCACCGTGCGGTCACTCCGGTCCGCTGTCGCTCCCGAGGCCGTCATGTCCGGCAGTCGCTCCCGGGCCCGTAGATGCCCCGGGCCGTCGCTCCCCGGGCCCGGCGGCTCGCTCCCGGTCGGGGCGGGGCCGGGGCGGCCGATAGGCTGCAGCCATGCGTGATCTTGGGGTGGGTTTCGGCTATCTGATGAAAGGCCAGCGCTGGGTCGGCCGGCACGGCCGCTGGCTGGGGCTCGGGCTGCTGCCCGCGCTCATCGCGCTGGTGCTGTACGCCGCGGCGCTCGTCGGCCTCGGCTTCTGGGTCGATGACATCACGGCCTGGGCCACGCCGTTCGCCGACGGCTGGGGCTCGCCCTGGCAGGACCTCTTCCGCGGTTTCCTCACCGTGCTGCTCTTCGTCGGCGGGCTGCTCTTCGCCGTGATCAGCTTCGCGGCGCTCACCCTGCTCATCGGGCAGCCCTTCTACGAGGCGCTCGCCGAGGCGGTCGACGACTCCGAGGGCGGCGCCCCCGGTGCGCCCGACCTGCCGATGTGGCGCGAGCTGCTCATCTCGGCGCGGGACAGCCTGCGGGTCCTGCTGTGGGTCGCCCTGTTCGGGGTGGTGCTGTTCGCCCTGGGTTTCCTGCCCGTCATCGGCCAGACCGTCGTACCGGCCGTCGGCTTCTGCGTCTCGGGCTTCTTCCTCGCCGCCGAGCTGACCGCCGTCGCCCTCCAGCGCCGGGGCATACCTCTCAAGAAGCGGTTCCGGCTGCTGCGCGGCCGGAAGCTGCTCACGCTGGGCTTCGGAGTGCCGCTCGTGCTCTCCTTCCTTGTCCCGTTCGTCGCCGTCCTGTTGATGCCGGGGGCCGTCGCGGGGGCGACCCTGCTCGCCCGCGACCTGCTGCCGCCCGCCGAGCGGCCCCAACCCGCCTGACGGGCTCGCACACAGCCCGAAAGCGCACGTCACAACCCACCTGAACACGCCGGAACATGTCGAGGGCCGCATCCCGCAGAGGGGGTGCGGCCCTCGACGTATTGCGTTGTGACGGCGTCAACATGGAGACGATGCTGGACGCCTACCGCGCCGCCCATCCCCAAGTCGCCCTGGAGGCCGTCACCCTCCAGTGGGGAGCGCCGTACTACACCAAGCTCGGCATGGCCGGTGCCGGCGGACGCGCCCCCGAGGTCGCCGCCCTCCACCTCGCCCGGCTGGCCGGGTTCGCGCCCGGCCGCCTCCTCGACCCGTTCGACCTCGGCCTGCTGGCCGACCACGGCATCACCGCCGAGGACTTCCCCGAGGACATCTGGCGGCGCGGGGCCGTGGACGGCGAGCAGTACGCCGTCCCGCTCGACACCCACCCGATGGTGCTGTTCTTCAACACCGAGGTGTGTGAGAAGGCCGGGCTCCTCACCGCCGGCAGGAAACTCAAACCGATCGAGGGGACGGCGGAGTTCACCGACGCCCTGCGCGCCGCCAGGAAGGTCACCGGGGAGCCCGGCGTCGTCTTCGAGACCCTCGGCTCCGACACCATCGGCCCCTGGCGGTTGTTCTCCACCTTCTACTCCCAGACCGGCGGCACGATCCTCGACGCCGGCGCCACCCGCATCACCATCGACGACGCCAAGGCGCTGCGCGTCCTGGAGTGGATGAAATCGCTCATCGACGACGGGCTCGCCGTCCCCCGCGTCGATTACAACGGCACCGTCGGGGTCTTCAACACCGGGAAGACCGGCTTCTTCCTGAACGGCGAATGGGAGGTCAGCTCCTTCCTCACCACCGGGCTGCCGTTCTCCATGACCCGGATACCGAATCTCTTCGGTCGCGCCAGCGCGCAGGCAGACTGCCACTCCTTCGTGCTGCCCCACCAGGCGGGCCGCGGCGGCGACGGCAACCGTGCCGCCCACGCCTTTGTCGCCTGGATGCTCAAACACACCGTCGAATGGGCCAAGGGCGGCCACGTCCCCGCCTATCTGCCCACCCTGGAGAAACCCGAGTACCTGGAGCTCGAACCGCAGTCCGCGTACCGGTCCGTCGTGGACGACGTCGCGCTCGACCCGCCCGCCTGGTTCGCCGGCTCCGCCTCCAGCATGTGGCTCGAACTGGGCGCCGTCTTCTCCGGGGTGCTCACCGGCTCCCGTACGCCGCGCGGCGCGCTCGTCGAGGCCAAGCACCGGCTGCAGCAGCTCCTCGACACCCCGAACCCCTTCGGAGGCGAGGCATGACCACCACCGCGGCCACTCCCGTTCCCGCGCCCGCCACCGCCGCCGAGGCCGCCGCCCGGCCGGGTGGCGGCGGTGTCCGGACCGTACGTCACCGGTGGACCGAGCACGGCCTGCTCTTCACCGCGCCCTTCCTCGTCGTCTACGCCCTCTTCCTGCTCTGGCCGCTGCTCTACGGCGTCAGGATGAGCCTCGGCGACGACAACATCGCCGGCACCGACGCCGAGTTCATCGGCTTGGACAACTACGCGGAGGCGCTGACCGACCCGAACGTCTGGTCGTCCCTCTGGAACACCGTCTGGTTCACCGTCCTCAGCACCGTGCCGCTCGTCCTCACCGGCCTGCTGCTCGCGCTCCTCGCCCACCATCTGCGGGTGGTGCAGTGGCTGTGGCGGCTGTCCTGGTTCGCGCCGTTCCTGCTGCCGTCCGGCGTCGTCTGCCTGCTCTGGCTGTGGATGATCTACCCGTCCGACTTCGGCCTGGCCGACCAGCTGTTGGCCTCCGCAGGCCTCGACCCCGGCATCGGCTGGCTCACGGACTCCCGCTACGCGATGCTCTCCGTCATCCTCACCACCGTGTGGTGGACCGTCGGCTTCAACTTCCTGCTCTACCTCGCCGGACTCCAGTCCGTACCGCAGCACCTCTACGAAGCCGCCGAGATCGACGGCGCGGGGCCCTGGCAGCGGCTCTGGCACATCACCCTGCCGATGCTGCGCCGCACCACCGGGGTCGTGGTCGTCCTCCAGCTGCTCGCCTCGCTGAAGATCTTCGATCAGGTCTACATCCTGACCGGCGGCGGCCCCGACGACTCCACCCGCCCGATCCTCCAGTACGTCTACCAGGCCGGTTTCACCGGCTACCGGATCGGCTACGCCTCCGCCGTCTCGTACGTCTTCTTCGCCCTGATCGTCGTCGTCTCCCTGGTCCAGCTGCGGCTGTCCCGGCGTGCGAGTGAGGAGAAAGCCAAGTGACCGCAGCCGATATCGCGGGGGGCCGCACCCCCCGGTGGACCCGCGGCCGGATCGCCATGTTCGTGGCGGCGCTCGTGCTCGTCGTGGCCTGGCTGCTGCCGCTCGCCTGGGCCGTGGCCACCTCCCTCAAGCCCGAGAGCGAGACCACCCGCACCCCGCTGGAGTGGATCGGCTCCACGGTCACCTTCGACGCCTACGGAAAGGTGTGGGAGTCCGGCGACCTGGCCCGCTGGATGTTCAACTCCGCCTACATCTCCGTCATGGCGACCCTGCTGACCGTCGCGTTCTGCGCCATGGCCGCGTACGGCTTCGCCCGCACCGAGTTCCGCGGCCGCAAGACCCTCTACGCGCTGGTGCTCGCCGGGATCATGGTGCCGCCGCAGGTGCTGATCGCCCCACTGTTCGCCGAGATGGTGCAGCTCCGGCTCGTGGACACCTACTGGGGCGTCATCCTGCCGCAGGTCGCGGTGCCCGCCATGGTCTTCATCCTGGTGAAGTTCTTCGACGGCGTGCCCCGCGAGCTGGAGGAGGCCGCGCTCTGCGACGGGGCCGGCCGCTGGCGGGTCTTCTGGCAGATCGTGCTGCCGCTGTCCCGGCCGGTGCTCGCAGCCGTGGCGATCTTCACCTTCATCTCGACCTGGAACAACTTCCTCTGGCCGTTCCTGGTCACCACCGACCCCGGGCTGATGACGCTGCCCGTCGGGCTCGTCAACGTCCAGTCGACGTACGGCGTGCGCTATGCCCAGGTGATGGCCTCGCTGATCATCGCGGGGCTGCCGCTGCTCGTCGTCTTCGCGATCTTCCAGCGCCAGATCGTCCAGGGGGTCGCCCACACGGGCCTCGCCGGGCAGTGAGGGCCGGCGTGGCTCCTGAAGCTCCTCGACCCCGCTCAACGCGCCTGCCCGCTCAACGCTCCTGCCCGGTCGAACGGTCCCACCGCGCAACCACCCCCACCGTACTCACCCCCACCACCCGCATTCACCCCCACCGTGAAAGGACGGCCCCCCATGAGCCGCCTCCGGAGCACGTTGCCCGTCCTGCCAGCAGCCCTGCTGCTGGCCCTCCTGCCGTCCAGCGCCGCCGCCTATCCCAACCCCGGAGTGGTGACCGGCGACGTGGTCGTGCACGACCCGTCGATGGTCAGGACGCCGAGCGGCTACGTCCTCTACTCCACCCACGGCGGCCTGGAGGCCCGCACCTCCACCGACCGCACCCACTTCACCCGCTCCGGCTCGGCCTTCACCAGCCCGCCCACCTGGTGGTCCGGCTACTCCGCGGACCGGGATCCCTGGGCGCCCGACATCTCCCGGCACAGCGGCACCTACTGGATGTACTACGCCGTCTCCTCCTTCGGCTCCAACCACTCCGCCATCGGCCTGGCCACCAGCCCCACCGGCCGGCCCGGCAGCTGGACCGACCGCGGGATCGTCCACAGCACCGACACCGACGACAACCACAACGCCATCGACCCCAACCTCCTCGTCGACAGCGACGGCACCTGGTGGCTGAGCTTCGGCTCCTACTGGACCGGCATCAAGATGGTCCGACTCGACCCCGCCACCGGCAAGCTGCACAGCGACCGCACCGTGCACAGCCTCGCGACCCGCCCGGACGAGCCGTACGCCGTGGAGGCCCCGCAGATCGTCGAACGCGAGGGCTACTACTACCTCTTCGCCTCGTACGACCGCTGCTGCGCGGGCACCGACAGTACCTACAAGATCAAGGTCGGCCGCTCCACCAGCCCCACGGGTCCGTACACGGACCGGAACGGCGTCCGGATGACGGACGGCGGCGGCACGCCCGTCCTGGAGACCCACGGCCGGTACATCGGCCCCGGCGGCCAGTCCGTCATGCGGGACAGCGACGGGCACGTGCTCGTTTACCACTACTACGACCGTGACGACGGCGGCACGCCCAAGCTCGGCATCAACCTGCTGAGCTGGAGCGGCGGCTGGCCCAAAGCGTACTGACCGGCCTCCCGGGCCCCGGCCTCCCGGGCCCCGTACAGCCGGGGCCCGGACCCGGCTGCTCCCGAACCCTGCTTCCGACCCGGCTCGGGGACCGCGCGCCCGAGCGCCGCGCGCGCCCCGGAACCGTTCCGCAACCGCCTCCGTATCCGTATCCGAAAGGCACCCATGACCGACAGCACGGCCCGCACCGACGGCACAGCCCGCACGGACAACGCCGCCCGCACGGCCCGCTTCACGCTCGACCCCGCCTTCGCCGTCGGCGAGGTGAACCCGCGTCTCTTCGGCTCCTTCGTCGAACACCTCGGCCGCTGCGTGTACACCGGCATCCACGAGCCCGGCCACCCGGCCGCCGACGAGGCCGGGCTGCGCACGGACGTCCTCGACCTGATCCGCGAACTCGGCGTCACCGCCATCCGCTACCCCGGCGGCAACTTCGTCTCCGGCTACAAGTGGGAGGACGGCACCGGCCCGGTGGAGGGCCGGCCGCGCCGCCTCGACCTCGCCTGGCGGTCCACCGAGACCAACCGCTTCGGCCTCGCCGAGTACATGGACTTTGTCGCCAAGGCCGGCGGCGAGCCCATGATGGCCGTCAACCTCGGCACCCGCGGCGTCGCCGAGGCGCTCGAACTCCAGGAGTACGCCAACCACCCCGGCGGCACCGAGCTGTCCGAGCGCCGCGTCGCGCACGGCGGCAAGGAGCCGTACGGCATCCGCCTCTGGTGCCTCGGCAACGAGATGGACGGCCCCTGGCAGACCGGCCACAAGACCGCCGGGGAGTACGGCCGGCTCGCCGCCGAGACCGCCCGCGCCATGCGCCAGATCGACCCGGACGTCGAGCTCGTCGCCTGCGGCAGCTCCAGCCGTGCCATGCCGACCTTCGCCGCGTGGGAGGCCACCGTCCTCGCGGAGACGTACGACCTGGTCGACCACATCTCCCTGCACGCCTACTACGAGGAGCTGGACGGCGACCGCGACTCGTTCCTCGCCTCCGCCGTCGACATGGAGGCGTTCATCGACAGCGTCGTCGCGACCTGCGACCACGTCGGCGCCCGGCTCAAGTCCGGGAAGCGGATCGACCTCTCCTTCGACGAGTGGAACGTCTGGTACCAGTCCCGCTTCCACGACCAGGAGCCCGGCAACTGGGAGGAGGCGCCCCGGCTCCTGGAGGACAACTACACCGTCACCGACGCCGTCGTCTTCGGCTCGCTGCTCATCGCGCTGCTGCGGCACGCGGACCGGGTGACCGTCGCCTGTCTCGCCCAGCTCGTCAACGTCATCGCCCCGATCATGACCGAGCCAGGCGGGCCCGCCTGGCGGCAGACCACCTTCTTCCCCTTCTCGCAGGCGTCGCGGTACGGCCGCGGCCGGGTCCTCCGGGTCAACCCCGGCGGCCCGACGTACGACACGGCGAAGTACGGCGAGGTGCCGCTGCTGCACGCCACGGCGACCGTGGACGAGGCGACCGGCGCCGTCACCGTCTTCGCGGTCAACCGGGGCCGGAACGAGCCGCTGCCGCTGGAGATCTCGCTGCACGGGCTGTCCGTGAGCCGGGTCGCCGAGCACAGCGTGCTGTCCGACGCCGATCCGGAGGCGAGCAACACCCTGGCCGACCCCGAGCGGGTCACCCCGCACCCGGGCGACGGCACGGTGCTCGAGGGCGGCACCCTCCGGGCCACGCTCGAACCGCTCTCCTGGAACGTCATCCGGCTGACCTGAACCACGAATCGACGAAGTCCCCCGCCCCCGCCCCCGCTACCGCGCCCGCCCCCGACACCGAACGGATCCCCCCATGTCCCGCTTACCCTCCTGGGCCGCGGCCCTGGCCGCCGCGCTGCTGGCGGCGCTGCTGACCACCGCCCCGCAGCCGTCGGCCGCTGCGACGCCCTCGGCCGCCACCGGTACGGCCACCCGTACGGCCGGCTCCACCGCCGCGGCCGAGGGCCGCCCCTACACCAACCCCGTCAAGGCGCAGAAGGGCGCCGACCCCTGGATCCGGTACCACGACGGCAACTACTACCTGATCAGCACGTCGTGGACGTCCGAGCTCACCATGCGCAAGTCACCCACCCTGGCCGGGCTGTCCACCGCGCCCAGCGTCCAGGTGTGGACGGACACCGACGCCGCCCGCTGCTGCAACATGTGGGCGCCCGAGATGCACCATCGGGACGGCCGCTGGTACCTCTACTACACCGCCGGCCAGGGCATCGAGGACTACGGCCCCACCCAGCGGCTGCATGTCCTGGAGAGCGCCGGCTCCGACCCGATGGGCCCGTACACGTATAAGGCCCGGCTCAGCCACCCGAGCCTGGACGGCTGGCTCATCGACGGCAGTCTGCTGGAGCTGAACGGCAGGCTCCACCTGCTCGCCAGCGCCTTCACCGAGGGCGGCACGCAGAATCTCGTCATCGCGCCGATGAGCGATCCGTACACGGTCAGCGGCGCGTTCCGCACCCTCTCCACCCCGACGTACGACTGGGAACGGCAGGGCAATCCCGTCAACGAGGGGCCCGAGGTGCTCCAGCGCGACGGCCGGACCTTCGTCATCTACTCCGCCAGCGCCTGCCACACCCCGGACTACAAGCTGGGACAGCTGGAGTTCACCGGCAAAGATCCGCTCAGCGCCTCCTCCTGGACGAAGAAGCCGCAGCCCGTCTTCCGGCGCAGCGACGCCAACGGCGTCTACGGGCCGGGCCACAACGGCTTCTTCAGCTCGCCCGACGGCACCGAGAGCTGGATCGTGTACCACGCCAACGACGACACCGGCGACGGATGCAGCAACGCCCGGACCGCCCGCGCCCAGAAGTTCACCTGGAACGCCGACGGCACCCCGGACCTCGGCACCCCGGTCCGGCTGGGCACGACGCTGCCGGGCCCGTCGGGCGAGTCGGCCGTCACCCCGTCCTCGTACACCCTCGTCAACCGGAACAGCGGCAAATGCCTGGAGGTCGCGGACGGATCCACGGCCGACGGGGCGGACGTACGGCAGTGGAGCTGCAACGGCGCCGACGCGCAGAAGTGGCGGATGGAGGACCTCGGCGACGACACCAGCCGGCTGGTGAACGTCGCCGGCGGCAAGGTGCTCGACACGGCCGACTGCTCGGCCGAGGACGGCGCCGACCTGCGCCAGTGGTCCTGGCTGGACAACAGCTGCCAGCGCTTCCGCTTCGCCGTCACGGACACCGGTGGCTGGGTCCGCCTGGTCAGCGCGGCCAGCGGCAAGGTCGCGGACGTGACCGACTGCTCCAGGGCCGACGGCGCGAACGTCCGCCAGTGGACCTGGCTGGACAACCCCTGCCAGCAATGGCGCCTCGAACCGGCGGGCTGACACCGCGCCCACGGGCTGCCCGCTTCGTAACCGACCGCTCCGGGACGGTGCCGCCGGCAGCGGCACCCGGCCCGCCCAGGATTCCGCCGTTGGCCGTTACTGCCGCTTCGGTGCGGCTGTGGCTCCGGCCGGCGTGGTTCCCTCGGGCGGAGCCGGGGAGCGGCGGAACAGGGCCGTCCACAGGAAGGGTTCGCCGAAGTACGGGGAGTCCGGCGGTTCGTCGTGCATGCGGCGTAGTTCGACTTCCGTCAGCTCGGAGAAGATCCGGCGCAGGGACTCCGGTGTGTAGGCGAGTCCGCCGTGGAGGCGGGACTGTCGGTAGAAGTCGATGTCGGGGAGCTCGGAGCCCATCGCGCCGGCCGCGAAGCAGGTGAGACCGAGGTGGCCGCCGGGCGCGAGGGCCCGGTCGAGGAGGGCCAGGTAGCTGATGCGGCGGTGGGGTGGCAGGTGGTGGAAGCAGCCCGAGTCGTAGATCAGGTCGTAGGGGCCGTCGAGCCCGGCCGCGGTGAGGGCGAAGGCGTCACCGCAGTGGAACCGGATGTCGGCTCCGGCCTCCCGGGCACGCTCCTCGGCCCAGCCGATGGCCGTCGGGGAGAGGTCGACGGCGTCCACCTGGAATCCCGAGGACGCCAGCCGCACGGCGTTGCGGCCCGGACCGCACCCCAGATCGAGAGCCCGGCCGGGAGCGATCAAGCCGCGGCCGAGGTACGAGGCCAGGCTCTCGTCCGGCTTCGCCACGAAGAACGGCACGGGCCGGGAACGGTTGGTGTAGAAGTCGTCCCACCAGGCGGCCGCTTCGGTCGTCCAGCGGTCGGCCTCCGGCGCGAACAAGTCGTCCAGGAGCTTCAGCACATCGTCGACCGTACGTATGTTCCGGTCCATCCGGCCTCCCTCTTTCGCGTTGCGAGGACGGTACGGCCGAGCCGTGCGAAAGCCCAGCTCATACGGCGCCGGGCAAGGGCGCGCACGGGTGTTGAGGCGGTCCGGGCCGGCGCGTGGAGGCGATGACTCACGGGGGTACGTGCTCTGCCGACCGTGCCCCCGTGAGCCGCCGTCGCGGCGGCTTCCCGGGCGTGCCGGGAGCCGGTTTTTGTACGCGCCGCCACGGCCCGGCCCGGCGTGGGCGCATGGCGGCGCCCCCGGGGCGGGCCGCCCCGGTTGAA
>DOWQ01000299.1 GCA_003519485.1 Streptomyces sp.
ACGCTCTCTGCCGCCCTGCGCCGGCCGGCTCCTCGGCTCCTCCTGCCGGGCGGGCGGCACGGCCGGAGCGGCCGGCGCCTGTGGCGCTGGGGCCTCGGGAGCCGACGCGCCGGGCGTGGTGGCGGACGACCGGTCCTCGACCGGAGTGCGCATGACGACCGGCGGAATCGGCCTGGAGCCGGGGATGTTGATTCTGATCCGGGTCGTCAGCGTGGTCTCGGTCCTGGGCACGTCCGGCTTCGGGGCCGGCGCGGGTTCCGCGGCCTCGGGGGCGTCGTGCGCGTCCTGTGGGGGGTGCAGCGACGGATAGTTGTGCGTCCCGTACGGCGGGGTGCCGGACGGGTACGCAGCTCCGCCATGACCCTGGGGCCCGGAGGACGAAGTGTCAGATTCACGGCTCAAAGCAGGTTCTCCCGGTTGGCTCCGCCGCCCGTACTACTCGCGCTGGGGTTCCCCATGCCGTGGGCCAGGGGGTCTCGGCGGCGCGCACCACCATACTGGGCAGCGCCGACCCACATTCCGGGACGGCCGGATCACCGATCCGTACAGCGGTCCGGAAGCAGTTCCGTGTATGCACGTCACTTGCCAAGTGGGACGGTGTGCACGCCCGGTGGGGGCGGCGTGGGCAGGGTGGCGCAGATCACAGCAGTCAGCATTCCACCCAGCAGATAGATGTACGAGCCCGGACCGGCCCCGAACAGAAAGTCGCCCTCCGTCCGCGCGGTGGTCAGCAGCATGACAGCGACCAGCCAACCACCGGCCGCCGCACCGGCCCCGATGCGGCTGCGGGTGGCCTTCACCCCGCCGTAGCAGAGCGCGCCGAGGGCCAGCACCGCGAGCAGCAGACCGGCGGGGAACCACGCGGCCTGTACGAGGCTGCCCGCGGCCCCGGTCAGCACCCCGAACAGCGCGAGCGCCGCATACGCCACGAAACGCCCGGCGCTCATCCTGCAGCCCCGGTGACTCCGGTGACCCCGGCGAACAGGTCGGTCTCCGGCGTCGGCTCGCCGGCCGTGCCCCGCACCAGCCGGTAGTACTCCCGCGTGAACAGCGGCTGAAGAAGCGCGTTCGACAGTGCGAACGCCTCGCCGTGGACGGCGATCTGGGTGGCGTGCGCCCGCATCGCCGCGGCCTTCCGCTCCCCCCAGCGTTCGCCGCCGACGACCGCGCCGGCCTCCGCGTCCTCGACGACCCCGGGCAGGTCCGCCACGTCGGCCACCGCCCCGGTCCCGGACGCCCGCAGCGCCTCGAGTCCGGTCTCGGCCACCGATCGCGGCACGCAGTTCCAGTACGCCTTCGCGATGCTGTGCGGCTCGCCCAGATCCCGCCGGAAGGCGGGCTCGGACGCGAGGCCGGCGGCCCGCATCGCGACGCGGTGCGCCTGGATGTGGTCGGGGTGGCCATAGCCACCGTTCGGGTCGTACGTCACCAGGACCTGCGGGCGGATCTCACGTATCACCGCGACGAGGTCTGCGGCCGCCCCGTCGACGTCGGCCTGCCAGAAGGCGTTCGCCCGGTGGTTATGCGGGACGCCCAGCATCCCGGAGTCGCGGTAGCGCCCCTCGCCGCCGAGGAGCCGGTGGTCGGTGACGCCGAGCTCCGCCATCGCGGCGGCGAGTTCGCCCGCCCGGTGGGGCCCGAGGGCGTCGTCGCGGTCACCGGCCAGCCGGGCGAGGCCGGGCGGGATGATCTCGCCCTCCTCGCCGAGTGTGCACGTCACCAGGGTGACGTGCACACCTTCGGCCGCGTACTTGGCCATGGTCGCGCCATTGTTGATCGTCTCGTCGTCCGGGTGCGCGTGCACCAGCAGCAGACGGCGGGCGGGCAGGTCGCTCATGGTCACAGCCTACGAGCAGGACGGGGCCGAACCGTCAGAACTTGAAACCCCCGATCATCCCGGCGACGTTCGTGGTCAGCTCGCTGATGGTGGGGGCGACCGACGAACTCGCCAGATAGAACCCCAAGAGCATGCAGACCACCGCGTGTCCTGCCTTCAGCCCGGATTTCCGGACCAGCAGGAAGACGATGATCGCCAGCAGCACCACCGCCGAAATCGAGAGTGCCACGGCGGTTCACCTCCAAGTACGACGCGCGGTCGGGACGGACGGGCAACGTACGGGCTTCGCACCGTACTTACCCACTATGCGCAACAGATCATAACTTTCAGTGGCTGGGCACATGCCGGGTGCATGGCAGCAGACGAGGGGCGCACAGGTCGGCTCGTCGGCGTGGCCGCTCGCACGGTCCGGCGGTTTCGCGCCATCCCGTCCGCGCCCGGCCGTCATGGCGCCCTTGTGTGCTGCTCCGTGCCGGGGCCGGTGCGGCTCCCGCCCTGTTCCCGCCCTGTTCCTGAGCTGTTCCCGTCCTCTCCCCCTGTTCCGTACCGCTGCCTGCCGCTGTCTGCCGCTCCGGGGGGCGGAGGACGACCGGTCCCGGACCGCTCCGCCCGGACCCCGGGCTCCCGCTCCGCCCGGCACGTAGGGTCGTCGCATGGACGGACAGCTTTCGTTTCCGCGGCAGCACGCCAGGACCCAGCGCTTCAGCCTCGGCGCACCGCGCTCCTTCACCGTGTCCCCCGACAACGCCCGCATCGTGTTCCTGCGGTCCCGCTCCGGGACCGACCGGGCCAACCTCCTGTGGGTGCACGACCTCGGTACGGGCACGGAGCGGATCGCCGCCGATCCGGCCGCGCTGCTCGGCGGCGGCTCGGAGGAGCTGTCGGCAGAGGAGCGGGCTCGCCGGGAGCGGAGCCGCGAGGGATCGGCGGGCGTGGTCGGCTACGCCACCGACAGCGCCGCCGGACTGGCGGCCTTCGCGCTGTCGGGACGGCTGTTCACGGCCCCCCTCGGCAGCGGAGCGGACGGCACCGACGGCTCCGCCGGCGAACTCGACGTGCCCGGCCCCGTCGTCGACCCGCGCCCGTCGCCGGACGGCCGGCACATCGCGTACGTCACCGACGGCGCCCTGCGGGTCGTCGTCGCCGACGGCTCCGCCGACCGGCCGCTCGCGGAGCCGGAGAACGACCGGACGACGTACGGCCTCGCGGAGTTCATCGCCGCCGAGGAGATGGCCCGCTCGCGCGGCTTCTGGTGGTCCCCGGACGGCGACCGGCTGCTGGTCGCCCGCGCGGACGCGAGCCCCGTCCGGCGCTGGTGGATCGCGGACCCCGCCAACCCCGGCCGGGAGCCGTCCGAGGTCGCTTACCCGGCCGCCGGTACGGACAACGCCGAGGTGACGCTCGCACTCATCGGTCTCGACGGCTCCCGTACGGAGGTCGAGTGGGACCGCGACCGTTACCCGTACCTCGCCCGCGTGCACTGGTCGGCGGCCGGCCCTCCGCTGCTGCTCGTGCAGGCGCGGGACCAGCGCAGCCAGCTGTGCCTGCTGGTCGACGCGGAGACGGGCCGCACCCGGATGCTGCACGCGGACGAGGACCCGGTGTGGCTCGACCTGTTCACCGGGGTTCCGGTGTGGACGCCGGACGGCCGGCTCGTACGGATCGCGGACGAGGGCGGGGCACGGGTGCTGATGGTCGGCGACCGCCCGCTGACCGGCCCGCAGTTGCACGTACGGGCGGTGCTCGACGTCTCCGACGACGATGTCCTGGTGACGGCGTCCACCGGGCCGGAGGCGGCGGAGCCCGGGACGGGCGAGATCCATGTGCACCGGGTCACCGACATCGGGATCGAACGGATCTCCGAGGGCATCGGTGTGCACTCGGCGGTCCGCTCGGGCGCGGTCACCGTGCTCGCGTCGACGTCCCTCGAAGAGAGCGGCGCGACCGTACGGATCGTCCGGGACGGCAAGCCCGCCGGTTCAATCATCTCCCTCGCGGAGCAACCGGTGCTCACCGCCCGCGCAGAGTTGGCCGAAGGGGGCGCACGCCGAATCCCGTGCGCCGTCCTGCTCCCGACCGGGTACCGCACGGGCGACGGCCCCCTCCCGGTCCTGATGGACCCGTACGGCGGCCCGCACGGCCAGCGCGTCGTCGCGGCGCAGAACGCCTATCTGACCTCGCAATGGTTCGCGGACCAGGGCTTCGCGGTGGTCGTCGCCGACGGCCGCGGCAGCCCCGGCCGTTCGCCGGCCTGGGAGAAGGGCCTCGCGGGCGACTTCGCGGGCGTCACCCTGGACGACCAGGTGGAGGCGCTCCAGGCCCTCGCCGCGACCTACCCCTTGGACCTCGGCCGGGTCGGTATCCGCGGCTGGTCGTACGGCGGCTATCTGGCGGCCCTCGCGGTGCTGCGCCGCCCGGACGTGTTCCACGCGGGGGTGGCGGGCGCGCCGGTGACCGACTGGCGGCTGTACGACACGCACTACACGGAGCGGTATCTGGGCCACCCGGACGAGCACCCGGAGGTCTACGACGCCAACTCGCTCGTCACGGAGCAGGGGCTGTCCGGCGCGGCCGAGAAGACCCGGCCGCTGATGGTCATCCACGGGCTCGCGGACGACAACGTCGTCGCGGCGCACACGCTGCGGCTGTCGTCGGCGCTGCTCGCCGCCGGCCGGCCGCACGAGGTGCTGCCGCTGTCGGGCGTGACCCACATGACCCCGCAGGAGCAGGTCGCCGAGAATCTGCTGCTGCTCCAGGTGGACTTCCTGAAGCGGTCGCTGGGCATCACCTGACGGCGGCTCACCCGAAGCCCGCGGCCCCACTCCGGCCCGGCCCCTTTGCCGGCCCGTCCCCCGCTCCGGCCCTCGCCACTGCCCCCCGAGCCCCCTCGTACGGCCGCCACGGGCCAGCGGGCCCGCGCCGCCCCGTGCGGCAACGGGTCACCAGCCGGGGGGCCGGGGCACCGGGGGCGGT
>DOWQ01000216.1 GCA_003519485.1 Streptomyces sp.
CGCCCGCGCCCCCGTCACCCGGAGGTCCCACCGCATGACGTACGCAGCCGCCCTGCCCGGACAGCCGCGCGGCGGGGCGATCGCCGGCCCGGCCACCGAACGCGCCGTGTGCGTCCTGGCGCCCAACGCCTCGCCGATGACCCTGGACGGCACCAACACCTGGATCATCTCCGAACCCGNNCTCCGAGCTCGCCGTCGTCATCGATCCCGGGCCGCTCGACGAAGAGCATCTGGCCGAGGTCGTGGCGACGGCCGAGCGGGCGGGCCGGCGCATCGGGCTCACCCTCCTCACGCACGGGCACCCGGACCACGCGGAGGGCGCGGTGCGCTTCGCCGAGCTCACTCGCACGGACGTACGAGCCCTGGACCCGGCGCTGCGGCTCGGCGACGAGGGGCTGGGCGCGGGGGACGTCGTCACCACCGGCGGACTCGAACTGAGGGTCGTACCGACGCCCGGGCACACCTCGGACTCGCTCTCCTTCCACCTGCCGGCCGACGCGGCGGTCCTGACCGGCGACACGGTGCTCGGCCGGGGCACCACGATGGTCGCCCACCCGGACGGGCGGCTCGGCGACTATCTGGACTCGCTGCGGCGGCTGCGCTCGCTGACGGTCGACGACGGGGTGGACACGGTGCTGCCCGGTCACGGGCCGGTGCTGGAGGACGCGCGGGGCGCCATGGAGTTCTACCTCGCGCACCGGGCGAACCGGCTGGCGCAGGTCGAGACGGCGGTGGAGGCGGGCCACCGGACGGTGCCGGAGATCGTCGCCCACGTCTACGCCGATGTGGACCGCAGTCTGTGGCCCGCCGCGGAGCTCTCTGTCCGCGCCCAGCTGGATTACCTGGCGGAACACGGCCTGGCCTGAGGTGCCGCTGGGCCGGCTGAGGCCCGGAGGGGCCCGGGCGGTCCGAGGCGCGCGTACGAGCCTCGGCGTCGTGTACGGGACTCAGCCTCCGCGCCCGAGTCCCTGGGCCCCCGGGTACGGGGCTTCGCGGCAGCGTACGGCGCCGGCGGCACGAGTCCGCGCGTGTGGNNCACGCACGTGGGCCCCCGCGGCAAGCAGGGGCCCGCACGGCACGGTGGCCGCGAGTTCCGAAGACGCTGAGCCCGTCAGCGCGGCAGCGGGCCCGGAACGCTCAGGACGTCAGCGCGACCGCTTGGCGAGGCGCTCGACATCCAGCAGGATCACGGCGCGCGCCTCCAGGCGCAGCCAGCCGCGGCCCGCGAAGTCCGCGAGCGCCTTGTTGACCGTCTCGCGGGAGGCGCCGACCAGCTGGGCCAGCTCCTCCTGGGTCAGGTCGTGCACCACGTGGATGCCCTCCTCCGACTGCACGCCGAAGCGCCGGGAGAGGTCCAGCAGCGCCTTGGCGACGCGGCCGGGCACATCCGAGAAGACCAGGTCGGACATCGAGTCATTGGTACGCCGCAGCCGCCGGGCGATCGCGCGCAGCAGCGCCGTCGACACCTCCGGCCGGACGTTCAGCCACGGCTGGAGGTCGCCGTGCCCGAGGCCGAGCAGCTTGACCTCGGTGAGCGCGCTGGCCGTGGCCGTACGCGGACCGGGGTCGAAGAGCGACAGCTCGCCGATGAGCTCGCCGGGGCCGAGGACGGCCAGCATGTTCTCGCGGCCGTCCGGGGAGGTGCGGTGCAGCTTCACCTTCCCCTCGGTCACCACGTACAGGCGGTCGCCGGGGTCCCCCTCGTGGAACAGGGCCTCGCCCCTCGCGAGGGTGGCCTCGGCCATCGAGGCGCGCAGCTCAGCGGCCTGCTCGTCATCGAGCGCCGCGAAAAGCGGGGCGCGCCGCAGAACGTCGTCCACGAGAACTCTCCTTGTCGGCATGCTCAGAGAACCGTGGTCCCCATCATGCCGGACGGCAAAACTGTGTGATCAAACACAAGTGTGGCGTATCGGTGCCCGGAGCCATACGGCAGGGGGCCGATTGGGGTGGTGATTCTTTGTGACCGGGGCGGATATCGGTGCCGGGCCTTAGGCTGGCCGAGTGTCCAATACGCCGGTGAGAGCACAGGACGAGGGGGCCGGACGGGTGAGCAGTGCCCGCGATTCCGCTGTGGGCGAACGCCCGTCCGGAAAGAAGCCGAAAGCCGCGAACGGCGCCAAGTCTGCCACGGCTGCCGCGCCGGAGTCACGGCTGGCCCTGGTCCGCCGGGCCCGGCGGATCAACCGCGAGCTCGCGGAGGTGTATCCGTACGCCCATCCGGAGCTGGATTTCGAGAACCCCTTCCAGCTCCTGGTCGCCACGGTGCTCTCAGCCCAGACCACCGACCTCAGGGTCAACCAGACCACTCCCGGGCTCTTCGCGGCCTGCCCGACGCCGGAGGACATGGCGGCGGTCGCCCCCGAGGAGCTGGAGCAGATCATCCGGCCGACCGGCTTCTTCCGGGCCAAGGCCAAGTCGCTGATCGGCCTCTCCACGGCCCTGCGGGACCGGTTCGACGGCGAGGTGCCGGGCCGGCTCGAGGATCTGGTGTCCCTCCCCGGCGTCGGCCGGAAGACGGCGAATGTGGTCCTCGGAAACGCGTTCGGCGTCCCGGGGATCACGGTCGACACCCACTTCGGCCGGCTGGTGCGCCGCTGGAAGTGGACGGAGCAGGAGGAACCGGAGAAGGTCGAGGCCGAGATCGCCGGCCTCTTCCCCAAGAGCGAATGGACGATGCTCTCGCACCGGGTCGTCTTCCACGGCCGCCGGATCTGCCACGCCCGCAAGCCCGCCTGCGGGGCCTGCCCCATCGCGCCCCTCTGCCCGGCCTACGGCGAGGGCGAGACCGACCCCGAGAAGGCGAAGAAGCTGCTCAAGTACGAGATGGGCGGCCGGCCGGGACAGCGGCTGAACCCGCCGGCCGGCTATCCGGGCGAGCCCGCGCCCCCGCTGGGGGCCGAATGACGAGCCCCCGGCGGATGTGCGAGCCCGACATCACCGTCAGCGCCGACGGACTGCCCGGCTGGCTGGACCCGGTGGCGCGGGCGGCGGAGACGGTGGAGCCCGGGCAGCTGAGCCGGTTCCTGCCGCCGGAGACCGGCGGCAGGCAGTCCGCCGTGCTGATCCTCTTCGGGGAGGGCGGCGCGGAGGGCCCCGAGCTGCTGCTCATGGAGCGGGCGAGCAGCTTGCGCTCGCACGCCGGGCAGCCGTCGTTCCCCGGCGGTGCGCTCGACCCGGAGGACGGAGACCCGCAGGCCGACGGACCGCTGCGGGCCGCGCTGCGGGAGGCCGAGGAGGAGACCGGACTCGATCCGTCCGGTGTCCAGCTGTTCGGCGTGCTGCCGCGGCTCTACATCCCGGTGAGCGGCTTCGTGGTGACGCCCGTGCTCGGCTGGTGGCGGGAGCCGACGCCCGTCGCCGCGGTCGATTCGGCCGAGACGGCCCGGGTGTTCACCGTGCCCGTGGCCGATCTCACCGATCCGGCCAACCGTGTGATCGCCATCCATCCGAGCGGCTATCGTGGCCCGGCCTTTCTCGTCAGGGACGCCCTGGTTTGGGGCTTCACAGCCGGAGTGATCGACCGGATCCTGCACTACGCTGACTGGGAGCGACCCTGGGACCGATCGAGGCAAGTCCCCCTCGACCGGCGCTCGTGAGACGGTGTCCCGGTGAATGTGCTGGACATCTTGTTGCTGCTCGCCGCGGTGTGGTTCTCGATCGTGGGCTACCGCCAGGGCTTTGTCGTGGGCATCCTGTCCGTCGTCGGCTTCCTCGGCGGCGGGCTCGTCGCCGTCTACCTGCTGCCGACGATCTGGGACGAGGCCACCGACAACGCCACCCCTGGCACCGTGGCCGCCGTCGCGGCCGTCGTCATCGTGATCGTCTGTGCCTCGGTCGGCCAGGCCTTCACCACCCACCTGGGCAACAAACTGCGGGGCCACATCACCTGGTCCCCGGCGCGCGCCCTGGACGCCACGGGCGGCGCGCTGGTCAATGTCGTCGCGATGCTGCTGGTCGCCTGGCTGATCGGCTCGGCCCTGGCCGGCACCTCGTTGCCCACCCTCGGCAAGGAGGTCCGCAACTCCAAGGTGCTGCTCGGCGTCTCCCGGGTGATCCCGGAGGAGGCCAACACCTGGTTCGCGGACTTCGGCTCCGTCCTCGCGCAGAACGGCTTCCCGCAGGTCTTCAGCCCGTTCGCCAACGAGCCGATCACCTCCGTACCGCCGCCCGACTCGGCCCTGGCCAACAGCCCGGTCGCCGGCCGCGCGCAGCGCAGCATCGTCAAGGTCGTCGGCACCGCGCCCAGTTGCGGCAAGGTCCTGGAGGGCACCGGCTTCGTCTTCGCCCAGGACCGCGTGATGACCAACGCCCATGTCGTCGGCGGCGTCGACGAGCCGACGGTCCAGATCGGCGGCGAGGGCCGGCTCTACGACGCGACCGTGGTCCTGTACGACTGGGAGCGGGACATCGCCGTCCTGGACGTCCCCTCGCTCGACGCCCCGGCGCTGCGGTTCGCCGGCGAGGACGCGGAGAGCGGTGACAGCGCGATCGTCGCGGGCTTCCCGGAGAACGGCGACTACGACGTGCGGGCGGCGCGCCTCCGCGGCCGTATCCAGGCCAACGGCCCGGACATCTACCACCGCGACACCGTTCAGCGCGACGTGTACTCCCTGTACGCCAATGTCCGGCAGGGCAACTCCGGCGGCCCGCTGCTCACCGCCGACGGCCGGGTCTACGGCGTGATCTTCGCCAAGTCCCTCGACAACTCCGACACCGGCTACGCCCTGACGGCGGACGAGGTGCGCGAGGACATCAAGAAGGGCCGCACCGCCCAGGGTCCGGTGGACAGCCAGGGCTGCGCGCTCTGACGGCGGGCGAGCGGGCAGGCGAGCCGGGAGCCGGGTGAGCCGGGTGTCCCGGATGCGCCCGGCGAAGCGAGCGACCGGGCGAACCGGCCGCCTCGCCCCCTTTCGGATTCGCCCCGAGCCGTGCCGTACGGACCGGTCCGGAGTCAGGCCGTTCCGTACGGTATTGACTGGCTGTCAGGTACGGCAGGCGCGGCTCACCCGTCGGACCCGCCAGTGGCGCCGGGGCCCGTCAGTCGCGGGGATGGCGCAGCCGCGCCGAGACCCAGCGGGCACGGCGGCGCAGGATGCGGGGAATGCCGAGACCTGGCCGCTCCATGCGACAGGCCACGGCGGAGCCTTGGATCCGTTCCTGGGACCCCGGGGCGACCGCCCCCGGAGGGGCGTTCCGCACGAAGGCGGTACGGCGATCACGAGACACGTCACGGTAGTCGTGCGTCCAACCCATACCGGGGACCTTGCCCGTGCCCGATGGTCGGTAACCGCCCGCGGGACGGCCATTTGGCCTATGCGCCAGGCATTTGGCCGTTGGTAGGACAGTGTGCCCGGCGGTCCCCGCCGTGCCCGTACGCGCGCTGCTAGCGGTCGGGCTCCGGGTCCTTGAGCCAGTTGACCAATTCATTCGAAAAGGCCACCGGGTCCTCCTCGTGCGGGAAGTGCCCGAGCCCGTCGAACAGCCGCCAGCGGTAGGGCGCTTCGACGTACTCCCCCGAGCCGGCCGCGCTTCGCGTACGCATCACCGGGTCGAGTGAACCGTGCAGATGCAGGGTCGGCACCCGCACGGGCCGCTTCATCCGCCGGTTGAACTGGTAGCCGTCCGGCCGCGCCAGCGAGCGCACCATCCACCGGTACGGCTCGATCGAGCAGTGGGCGGTCGACGGGATCGACATCGCCCGGCGGTAGGTCTCCACCGCCTCCTCCTCCGGCGGCTGCGGCCCGGACCATTCGCGGACCAGCTTGCCGACCAGCTCGGCGTCGTCGGCGAGGAGCTGACGCTCCGGCAGCCACGGCCGCTGGAAGCCCCAGATGTAGGACCCGGCCCTGCTCTGCCGTACGTCGGTGACCATCGCCGAGCGCCAGCGCCGCGGGTGCGGCATTGAGGAGACCGCGAGCCGGCGCACCAGCTTGGGGCGCATGACGGCCGCCGTCCACGCCAGGTAGCCGCCCAGGTCGTGGCCGACGAGCGCGGCGTCCGGCTCGCCGAGGGAACGGATCACCCCGGTCACGTCGAGGGCGAGGTTGGCCGGGTCGTAGCCGCGCGGCGTACGGTCGCTGCCGCCCACCCCGCGCAGGTCCATGGCGACGGCGCGGAAGCCCGCGTCGGCGAGCGCGGTCAGCTGGTGCCGCCACGTCCACCAGAACTGCGGGAAGCCGTGCAGCAGCAGAACCAGCGGGCCGTCCCCGGCCTCGGCGATGTGGAAGCGGGCGCCGTTGGCGGCGACGTCCCGGTGGATCCAGGGGCCGTCGAGCCTGACGGCCGGGGCAGGGGCTGGCACGGTCATACCGGAGAGCGTGTCACATTCGGGGGTTACGGTGTGCCGCTCGCCGTGACGGTTGCCTCGGGCCGCGGGTGCGGCTTGGCCTTGCCCAGCACGGCCGCCGTCCGCCGGGCGGACGCGATGGACTTCTCCGGCTTCTTCACCTTCTTGAACTTGGCGACGGCGAACAGCCCGAGCAGCGCCGCGAGGAGCAGGTACGCGCCGCCCACGATCAGGAAGGCCCAGGCGAGGCCCAGGCCGAGATTGTGGATGCCGTACGCCGCGGCGAAGCTCAGCACCGGCAGCGCGAAGAGGGCGAGGATGCCGGCCGCGACGATGGCGCCGCCGCCGATGCCCGCCCGCTTGGCGTCCTGCCGCAGTTCGGCCTTGGCCAGCGCGATCTCTTCGTGCACCAGCGCGGACAGTTCGGTGGTCGCCGAGGCCACCAGCTGTCCGAGGCTGCGGCTGCCGTCCTGTTCGACTGCTGAGCTCATCGCTTCATCCCTCTTCTCGTCTGCGGGCTGCCTGCCAGACCTACCGGTCGGTTGCCCTCAGATCATGCCGGACCGTCGTCCTTCCTGCTGGACCTGGAGGTCACTTCGGCAAGCCTGCGGTGCTCGGCGGCCCGGGCCTCGAGGATTTCGGCCATCCGGAAGTGGTACTCCGGGTCGTCCTTCTCGTAGACGTCCGGGACTCCCGACCAGTCCTCGTCGAGATTCTCCGCCTCGTACAGCTTCTTGTACTTGTCGTTCCGGAATTTGAGCAGGACGCCGGCGACGACGGCGGAGATGAGCGAGCCGATCAGGACGGCGGCCTTCACCTCGTCGGCGAGCGCCGGGTCGTCCGGGAAGGCCAGATCGCCGATGAGCAGCGAGACGGTGAAGCCGATGCCGGCGAGCGAGGCGACCGCGAAGAGATCCGCCCAGGCCAGTTCCTCGTTGAGAGTGGCCTTGGTGAAGCGGACGGCCAGCCAGGAGCCGCCGAAGACACCGATGATCTTGCCGAGGAAGAGCCCGAGGACCACACCGAGGGGCTCGGGCTTGGTGAACACATCGCCCAGGGCGCCGCCCGACACGGAGACACCGGCCGCGAAGAGCGCGAACAGCGGTACGGCCACACCGGCCGACACCGGGCGGACCGCGTGCTCGATGCGCTCGGCCGGGGAGCGCTCCTCGCCCGCCCGGACGGTGCAGCGCAGCAGGAGACCCATGGCGACACCGGCGACGGTGGCGTGCACGCCGCTGGCGTGCATGAACGCCCAGATGACGACGGCCAGGGGCACGTAGACGTACCAGCCGCGGACGCCCTTGCGGTGCAGGAACCAGAAGAGGGCGAGACCGGCCGCGGAGCAGCCGAGGGCGACGAAGCTGATGTCGGTGGTGAAGAAAATCGCGATGATCAGGATCGCGCCGAGGTCGTCGACGACGGCCAGCGTGAGCAGGAAGGCCCGTAGGGCGGCCGGCAGGGAGGTGCCGATCACCGCGAGCACGGCCAGCGCGAAGGCGATGTCGGTGGCGGTGGGCACCGCCCAGCCGACGAGGCTGCCGCCGCCGCTCGCGCTGAGGGTGACGTACACGACGGCGGGCGCGACCATGCCGCAGAAGGCGGCGATCACGGGCAGGGCGGCGGCCTTGGGGTCACGCAGCTCGCCCGCGACCAGCTCGCGCTTGAGCTCCGCACCGGCGACGAAGAAGAAGACCGTGAGCAGGCCGTCCTTGGCCCAGTCGGCGACCGACAGGTGGAGGTGGAGCGACTCCGGCCCGAAGTGGAACTCCCGGACGCTCTCGTAGAGACCGTTCAGCGGGGTGTTCGCCATGACGAGCGCCACGATCGCGGCGATGAGCAGGAGCACGCCGCCGACCGTTTCGGTCCGCAGGGCGGCGGCGAGGAAATTCCGCTCGGTGAGCGAGATGCGGCCGAGGAATTTGGGCTGCTGGGGTGTGGCCACGGGTACGACCTCCGGTCGGGGTACGTCGATGACCACCGTGACCGTGACCTCATGACACAGCTGCGGCAGTCGCCGACCAGACTTCCCGGCACACCCTTTTGCTTATCGTTTCGTCGTCACATTACCCGGGTCGGGCGTGGGAGGTGCTCCCAGGGTCCGGGGGCACCTCCCACGGGTTCTCGCCGTGGCGAGGCCCCGGTCAGTCCTCGCTGGCCGCGCCTGGCAGCCGGCTCTGGATGAGATCCATCACCGAGGAGTCGGTGAGCGTCGTGACGTCACCGAGGGCGCGGTTCTCCGCCACGTCGCGCAGCAGCCGCCGCATGATCTTGCCGGAACGGGTCTTCGGCAGCTCGGCGACCAGCAGGATCCGCCGCGGCTTGGCGATCGGGCCGAGCTGCTTGGCGACATGCGCCCGCAACTCCTCGACCAGGCCCTCGGCCTCTCCGTCGACGTTGCCGCGCATGATGACGAAGGCGCAGATGGCCTGCGTCGTCTGCGGGTCGGTCGCTCCGACGACGGCCGCCTCGGCCACCTTGGGGTGCGAGACGAGCGCCGACTCGACCTCGGTGGTCGAGATGTTGTGGCCGGAGACGAGCATGACGTCGTCGACCCGGCCGAGCAGCCAGATGTCACCGTCGTCGTCCCGCTTGGCGCCGTCACCGGCGAAGTAGCGGCCCGGGAAGCGGGCCCAGTAGGTGTCGAGGTAGCGCTGGTCGTCGCCCCAGATGGTACGGAGCATGGCCGGCCACGGCTCGGTGAGGACGAGGTAGCCGCCCCCGCCGGCCGGCACCTCCTCCCCGGCGTCGTCCACGACGGTCGCGGAGATACCGGGCAGCGGCACCTGCGCCGAACCGGGCTTGGCGGCGGTGACGCCCGGCAGCGGGCTGATCATCATGCCGCCGGTCTCCGTCTGCCACCAGGTGTCGACGACCGGGGTGCGGTCGGCGCCGATGTGCTTGCGGTACCAGATCCACGCCTCGGGGTTGATCGGCTCGCCCACGGAGCCGAGGATGCGCAGCGACGACAGGTCGAACTTGGCCGGGATGTCGTCGCCCCACTTCATGCAGGCGCGGATCGCGGTCGGCGCGGTGTACATGACCGTGACGCCGTACTTCTGGACGATCTCCCACCAGCGGCCCTGGTGCGGCGTGTCGGGGGTGCCCTCGTAGAGCACCTCGGTCGCGCCGTTGGCCAGCGGTCCGTAGACGATGTACGAGTGCCCGGTGACCCAGCCGACGTCGGCGGTGCACCAGTAGACGTCCGACTCCGGCTTGAGGTCGAAGACGGCGTTGTGGGTGTACGCCATCTGCGTGAGGTAGCCGCCGGTGGTGTGCAGGATGCCCTTGGGCTTACCGGTGGTGCCCGAGGTGTAGAGGATGAAGAGCGGGTGCTCGGCGTCGAACGCCTCGGGGGTGTGCTGGTCGGACTGGCGGTCCACCAGGTCGTGCCACCACACGTCACGGCCGTCGGTCCACGCCGTGTCCTGGCCGGTGCGGCGGACGACGAGGACGCTGCGGACGTTCTCGGTGCCGGGGCGGGTCAGCGCCTCGTCCACGGCCGGCTTGAGCGCGGAGGGCTTGCCGCGGCGGTAGCCGCCGTCCGAGGTGATGACGACCCGGGCGTCGGCGTCCTCGATACGGGTGGCCAGCGCGTCCGCGGAGAAGCCGCCGAAGACCAGGGAGTGCGGGGCGCCGACGCGGGCGCAGGCCAGCATCGCGACGACCGCTTCGGGGATCATCGGCAGATAGATGGCGACCCGGTCGCCGGTCCGTACACCCAGCTCGATCAGGGCGTTGGCGGCCTTGCTGACCTCGCTCTGCAGCTCGGCGTAGGTGATGGCGCGGGTGTCGCCGGGCTCGCCCTCGAAGTGGATGGCGACCCGGTCGCCGTGACCTGCCTCGACGTGCCGGTCCACGCAGTTGTACGCGACATTGAGCTTGCCGTCCGCGAACCACTTCGCGAACGGCGGGTTGCTCCAGTCGAGCGTCTGCGTCGGCTCGGTGGCCCAGGTCAGCCGACGGGCCTGCTCGGCCCAGAAGCCCAGCCGGTCCGCCTTGGCCTGTTCGTACGCCTCCGCGGTGACATTGGCGGCGGCTGCCAAGTCGGCTGGCGGCTCGAACCGCCTTTCCTCTTTGAGCAGATTGGCCAGGCTCTCGTTGCTCACGACTTCTCCCATTCCCGGGTATCCGTTGTGTCCCAGGCAATAGCTCATCAGGCCATGGCGCACCCTGACAAGGGTTGTCCGAAGAATGGTTTAGACCAGTAGCGCGCCTTCCTGCGGCTCTCGCCCGGAAGGGCCGGGCATGGGCCCGGACCGGGGCAAACGTACCTCTCGGCCGGGCCCGGCAGGTAGGGCCGGGGCTCCCCACATGCACGTATGCGCCCGGCAGTTCGCCCGGGCGGCCGGTGGTGCGGCGGGCCGGGCGGGCGCCGGGCGGGTGTCGGGCCGGCCGGTGGGGGCCGGTCACCGGAGAGTCATGGGGTCAATTGAGTGAATATATAGGCTTATCGGCTTGTCCTACTTATTTCTTCCCCGGGCCATGGGACGTTGGGCCGCGCTGTGTCGGCAGCGCACCGGGCCGAGGAAAGTAGGTGGGCCGATGGCCACCGCGTGGAGCGTGACCAAGGGGACCGTCATCACACTCGTGGCGCTGGCGGTGGCCGGCTGCTCGACCGCCGCGGACTCCGGTTCGGAAGACGCGGAGAAGGGCTCGGCGGAGCGTCAGGCGGCCGCCGGCCCGGTGCGGCTCATCGGAGACGGGTCGACCGCGTACACCGGCCGGCAGCCGAACCAGCCGGTCCCGGAGAAGCTGGAGGAGGGCCGGCAACCGCCCCAGTTCGTCGTCTTCTCCTGGGACGGCGCCGGTGAGGACGGCCAGAAACTGTTCTCGCACTTCCGCGAGGTCGGCAGGAAGTACGACGCGAAGATGACGTACTTCCTCAGCGGCGTCTACGTACTCCCGCACCAGAAGCGGGAGATCTACGAGCCGCCGCGGCACGCCCCCGGCTCCTCGGACATCGGCTTCAACGACCTGGAGGGGATCAGGGCCACCCTGGAACAGGTCCGCGGCGCCTGGCAGGAGGGCAACGAGATCGGCACCCACTTCAACGGACACTTCTGCGGCCCCGCCGGCGGTGTCGGGACCTGGACCACGGAGGAGTGGAAGAGCGAGATCGAGCAGGCCGAGGAATTCGTCAAGAGCTGGAAGTCCACCACCGGATTCGACGACGCCCAGCCGCTGCCCTTCGACTACAGCCAGGAGCTCGTCGGCGGCCGCGCCCCCTGCCTGGAGGGACAGAAGAATCTGATCCCGGCCGCCAAGGCCATGGGCTTCCGCTACGACGCCAGCTCGGTCGGCGGCCTGCAGGTCTGGCCGTCCAAGAAAGGCGGGATCTGGGACTTCCCGCTCCAGCAGATCCCCATGCCCGGCCGCGGCTTCGAGACGCTCTCGATGGACTACAACTTCCTCGCCAACCAGTCCGGCACCGCGAAGGGCGACCCTTCGCAGCACGCGGAGTGGGGGCGGCAGATGCGCGACGGCATGGTGCAGGCTTTCAAGCGGGCCTACCACGGCAACCGGGCCCCGCTCTTCATCGGCAACCACTTCGAATCGTGGAACGGCGGCACCTATATGCGCGCCGTCGAGGACGCCATCAAGACCATCTGCCCGAAGGAGGGGGTGCGCTGCGTGACCTTCAAGCAGCTGACGGACTGGCTGGACGCCCAGGACCCGCGCGTGTTGGACAAGCTGCGCACGCTGACCGTCGGCGAGCGGCCGGCGAGGGGCTGGGACGCCTTCCTCGACGGCCGCCCGGCCGAGCCGCAACGGCGCACGAAGGCGGGCGGCCCGGCGGAGCCCGGCGGGCGGTAGGGCTCGCGGGCTCCGTCGGCACTACGGGCTTGCGGGCTACGCGGAGTCCCCAGGCTCGGGGGCTCCGCCGGCCGGCTCAGGCGGGCTGGTGGGCGGGCTGCTCCCGGAGGACGAAGGCGGGGTCGACCTGTGCCGCCAGGTCGGACCCCGTCCTGGCGTTGCCCCAGCTCTCCGCGTTCTTCAGATGGAAGTGCACCATCTGGCGCGTGTAGCGCTGCCAGTCACGCCGCTCGTACGCGCCGTCCGCCGCCGCGTGAAGATCCCGCAGGGCGCTCCGGCCGGACTCCTCCAGCAGCGCGAACCGGGGCGGCCGGCCCTTCTCCATGGTTCGCACCCAGTCGGAGTGGCCGAAGGCGACGAGCAGGTCGTCCCCGACTTCGTCCCGCAGGAACGCGAGGTCGTCGGGGCCCTGAACCTTGTTGCCGACCACCCGCAGGGCGACGCCGAAGTCGCGGGCGTACTCCTTGTACTGGCGGTAGACGGCGGTGCCCTTCCGAGTCGGCTCCGCGACCAGGAACGTCATGTCGAAACGGGTGAACATGCCGGAGGCGAAGGAGTCGGAGCCGGCCGTCATGTCGACGACCACGTACTCGTGACGGCCGTCGACCAAGTGGTTGAGGCAGAGTTCCACTGCGCCGGTCTTCGAGTGGTAGCAGGCCACCCCGAGATCCGCTTCGGTGAACGGCCCGGTGGCCATCAGCCGGATCTCCCCGTCGTCGAGGCGCACGAGGCGGGCGCACGCCTCGAAGACCGGGTTGTCCTCGGTGAGCCGGAGCAGCCGGGAGCCCTCGCCGGGCGGAGTCGTCTTGATCATCAGATCGGCGGAGCCGATGCGCGGGTTCGAGCCGCGCAGCCAGTCATTGATCATCGGCAACCGGGCGCCCAGCGACGGCAGCCCGGCCGCCTCGGCGTCATCGAGGCCGAGCGCCGGGCCCAGATGCTGGTTGATGTCGGCGTCCACGGCGAGCACGGGAACACGGAGAGCGGCGAGGTGGCGGATGAAAAGGGAGGACAGCGTCGTCTTGCCGCTGCCGCCCTTACCCACGAAAGCGATCTTCATGTTCACCAAGAGTAGTAGGTCATGAGCAAGGAGTGAGACAGGGGGTGAACAAGACCACTCCATCGGGAGCCGCGGGGTACGAGTGCGTAGGGTCGTCCCATGCGTACGAATGCCGATCCGCTCGCCCCGTTGGGTGCGCTCCCGGGCGTGGCCGACTCCGTGGACTCCGTACGGAAGGCCGTGGACCGGGTCTACGGGCACCGGGTGATGCGCCGCCGGAGCGCCGAGGTCACCTCCGAGGCGGCCCTGCGTGCGGCGCGCGCGTCCGCGGCGCTGGCCGGTGCCGACTGGGCGCTGGAGGAGGTGCGCCGGCGCAGTGACTTCGGGGCCGGGGACGAGCCCCGGACCGTGGGGGCGGCGCTGCGGCTGACCGCCGAGG
>DOWQ01000215.1 GCA_003519485.1 Streptomyces sp.
GGACGCCCCGTCCGGGGACACCGGGCGCGGCGGCGAGAACGCGCCGAGTCAGGAGTCGGCCGGGCCGAGCTCCCCGCCGCGGCGGGCCCCGGGCGCACCGTGGCACCACCCGCGGCCCGCGTTCGACGACACCTCGGAAACGGACGACCGGACCGGTCCCGAGTCCGGGACCGGCTCCGAGTCCCGGCCCGAGCCCGAGCCCCGGCCCGAATCCGAGCCCGAGCCCCGAACCGAATCCGGACGTGAGACCGGGCCCGACCCCGACCCCAGGCCAGGGCCGGACTCTGAATCCAGGCCAGGGAACGGATCCGGCACCGGCCCCGAATCCGGGCGGCCGGAAACCGGAACCAGCGATTCACGGAACCCCGCGGGAGGCGACTCGTGACCGACGTCCTCGACGTCGTATGGCGGCTGCTCGCCGTCTTCGTGGCCTTCCTCGTGCTGCCGCTCGTGGTCGGCCAGGCCGAGCACAAGGCCATGGCCCACATGCAGGGGCGGCTCGGACCGATGTACGCGGGCGGCTTCCACGGCTGGGCGCAGCTCGTCGCCGACGGAGTGAAGTTCGCGCAGAAGGAGGACATCGTCCCGGCGGGCGCCGACCGCCGGATCTTCCGGCTCGCGCCGGCCGTCGCGCTGCTGCCGTATCTGCTCGTCCTCGTCGCGATCCCGATCGGTCCGGGCGACGCGGTCGGCCAGGCCGTCGACGCGGGCATCTTCTTCGTGCTCGCGGTGATGGGTGTCGGCGTGCTCGGCGCCCTGATGGCGGGCTGGGCGTCGGCGAACAAGTTCTCGATGCTCGGCGGTCTACGTACGGCGGCCCAGCTGCTGGCGTACGAGCTGCCGATGCTGCTCGCCGCCGCGTCCGTGGCGATGGCCGCCGGGACGGTGTCGCTGGTCGGCATCCTGGACGGCTTCCAGTGGTGGTGGCTGCCCTGGCAGATCGTCGGCGGGGTCGTCTTCTTCATCGCCGGGCTCGCGGAGCTCCAGCGTCCGCCGTTCGACATGCCCGTCGCCGACTCCGAGATCATCTTCGGCGCGTACACCGAGTACACCGGTCTGCGCTTCGCGCTGTTCCTGCTCGCCGAGTACGCGGGCATCGTCGTGTTGTCCGGGCTGACCACCGTCCTGTTCCTGGGCGGCTGGCACGGCCCGCTCGGCGCCGACGGCCTCGGCTGGTTGTGGACGCTGCTCAAGACGGGGCTGCTGGCCTTCGTCGTCATCTGGCTGCGGGCCACCTATCCCCGGCTGCGCGAGGACCAGTTGCAGAAGCTCGCCTGGACCGTGCTCATTCCGCTGGCGCTGGCGCAGATCGCGCTCACCGGCGTCGTCAAGGTGGTGATTTCCTGATGTCCCCCGTGCCGGGCAGCGGCCTCGCCAAGGGGCTGGCCGTGACCCTCAGGACGATGACGCGGCGTGCGCACACCGCGCAGTACCCCGATGTGCTGCCGGAGCTGCCGCCGCGCTCGCGCGGGGTGATCGGGCTGTTCGAGGAGAACTGCACGGTCTGCATGCTCTGCGCCCGCGAGTGCCCGGACTGGTGCATCTACATCGACTCCCACAAGGAGACGGTGCCACCGGCCGCGCCCGGCGGGCGCGAGCGCAGCCGTAATGTGCTGGACCGGTTCGCCATCGACTTCTCGCTCTGCATGTACTGCGGTATCTGCATCGAGGTCTGCCCCTTCGACGCGCTGTTCTGGTCGCCGGAGTTCGAGTACGCCGAGACCGACATCCGCGAGCTCACCCACGAGCGGGACAAGCTCCGCGAGTGGATGTGGACGGTGCCCGCGCCGCCGGCGCTGGAGGAGACGGCCGAGGAGGCCAAGGAGATCGGCGCCGCGCGCAAGACCGCCGACAAGATCGAGGCGGCGGAACGAGCGGCGGCTGAGGCAGCGGCGGCGGAAGCGGCGGCTGCCGAACAGTCGACCGGTCAGCAGCCCGAGCCGTCGGCCGGTCTGCAGCCCGAGCAGTCGACCGAGCGGCCCGGCGGGGGCCCCGATGAGCGGCCTGGAGGCGGGTCATGAGCCCGACCGCGACCGGCGTGCCCGGTGCGGCGGCGCACCTCGCCGCTGAGGCACACGGATTCCTGTCCCCGTCCGGCGCCGAGATCGCCTTCGTGCTCGTCGGCCTCGTCGTCCTCGGCTCGGCCGTCGTCAGCGTCACCACCAAGCAACTCGTGCACGCCGCGCTGTGGCTGGTCGTGGCACTCGGCGGGCTCGCCGTCGAATACCTCCTGCTGACCGCGGAGTTCATCGCCTGGGTACAGGTGCTGATCTACATCGGCTCCATCGTCGTCCTGATCCTCTTCGGGCTGATGCTCACGCGCGCGCCCATCGGCCGCTCCCCGGACGCGGACTCCGGCAACCGCTGGGCCGCGCTCGCCGTGGCCCTCAGTGCCGCGGCGGCGCTGGTCTGGGTCGTCGTCGACGCCTTCCGCGCGACCTGGATCGAGCTGGACAACCCGGGCGGCGGATCCCCGATGCCGCGGTCCGGCAGCGGATCCACCGAGGTCACCGGGGAGATGCTCTTCCGGTACTGGGTGCTGCCGTTCGAAGCCCTGTCCGTACTGCTGCTCGCCGCGCTCGTCGGCGCAATCGTCCTCTCCCGCAGGACGGACAGCCCCGGCCCCGAGGAGAAGCGCTGATGCACCTCGCCTACCCAGCCGTGCTCGCCGTGCTGCTCTTCTGCACCGGCGTGTACGGCATGCTCGTGCGACGCAACGCGATCCTCGTCCTGATGTCCGTCGAGCTGATGCTGAACGCCGTCAACCTCAACCTCGTCGCCTTCGATGTCTGGCTCCGCGACGCCCTGCACGCCGGGCAGGCGCTGACCCTCTTCACCATCGCCATCGCCGCCGCCGAGATCGGCATCGGCCTGGCCATCGTGCTGCTGGTGTACCGCAACCGCGGCACCTCCGACGTCGACCGGCTGCTGGACCTCGTCGAGGGCGACGAGCAGGACGCGGCGGCACAGCGGGCCGCGGAACAGGCGGAGACGGAACGGGCCGCCGAGCGGGTCGCGGTACAGCAGACCACGGCAGAGCAGAAGGCAGAGGCCGCCGCGTGACGACCACGACCCTCGCCGTCCTCGTTCCGCTGCTGCCGTTCCTCGGCGCGGTCACGGGCCTGCTCTTCGGCCGGCGCTCGCCCGGCTTCGTACGGCCGCTGGCCGTGCTGCCCACGCTCGGCGCCGCCGTCCTCGCGGTGGTCGTCGCGCTGCGGCAGGGCAGCGGGGAGGTGCTGGACGCCGCGACCCGGCTGACGCCGACCGGATCCGTGCCGATCGACCTCGCCCTGCGGCTGGACGGCTTCGCGCTGCTCGTCGCCGTGCTGGTCGGGCTCGTCGCCACCTGCGTACAGCTCTACTCGACCGGCTATCTGCGCGACGACCCGCGCTATGCCTCCTACGCCGCCATCGTCTCCCTCTTCACCGCCGCGATGCTGCTCGTCGTCTACTCCGGCGACCTGATGGTGCTGCTGGTCGGCTGGGAGATCATGGGCATCTGCTCGTACTTCCTGATCGGCCACTACTGGGAGACCGAGGCCGCCGGGGCCGCGTCCCTCAAGGCGTTCCTCGTCACCAAGCTCGGCGACGTCCCCTTCCTGATCGGCATCTTCGCGCTGGCCGCGGAGGCCGGCACCTTCCGGATCAACGGCATTCTCACCGCCGCCGCCTCCGGTGACGGGCTCGAACATCCCACCCTGATCGCGCTGCTGCTGCTCGCCGGGGTGGCGGGCAAGTCGGCGCAGTTCCCGCTGCACAGCTGGCTGCCGGACGCGATGGCCGGCCCCACTCCCGTATCGGCGCTGATCCACGCCGCGACGATGGTCGCCGCGGGCGTCTACTTCGTCGCCCGGCTGCTGCCCGTCTTCGCCGCCTCCGCCGCCGCGATGGTGGTCCTCGGCGTGATGGCGGCCGTGACGATGGTGGGCTCGGCGCTCGCCGCCCTCGCCCAGGACGACATCAAGCGCGTCCTCGCCTACTCGACCGTCGGCCAGCTCGGTTACATGACCGGGGCGCTGGCCGTCGGCGAGCGCGGCGCGGCCGTGTTCCACCTGCTGACGCACGGTGCCTTCAAGGCCCTCCTCTTTCTCGGCGCCGGGGTGCTCATCCATGTCGCCGGCACCAACTCGCTCGCCGTCATGTCCCGGATGAGCGACCTGCGGGAGCGGGCGCCCGACGCCTTCTGGACGATGACCGTGGCGCTGCTCGCCCTCGCCGCCGTCCCGCCGTTCAGCGGCTTCTTCTCCAAGGAGGCGGTCCTCGGCGCCGCCGAGCACACCGCGCTCGGTGACGGGCACGGGATCCCCGCCGCCGCGGGCTGGATCGTGCTCGTCGCCGGACTGCTCTCCGCCCTCCTCACCGCGGCCTACGCCGCCCGCATGTGGCTGCTCATGGGCGTGCCCGGCGGTCGGCGAGCCCCGAGCCCGGCCGCGGTCACCGCCGAGGCGACAGGCGCTGTGCCCACCGAGCCCGCCGCCGGCGCCACCGACACCGAGCCCGCCGAGCCCGTCGCGGCGCACCCCGCGCGGACGCCGGTCGTCATGAACGTCGTGCTGTGGGTGCTGTTCCTGCCCGCCGCCGGACTCGGCGTCACCGTCGGCGTGCTGCCCGACTGGTTCGACGGCCACTCGCTCGCCCCGACCCTCACCACCTCCGTACTCGGCACCGGCCTCGCTCTTGTCGGCATCCTGCTCACCTACGCCACCTGGCGGCACACCACGGCCCTCGCCCGGGCCGTCCCGATCGGTGCCGTCGCCGCACACCCCGGCGCCGATCCGGCCCGCTCCGAGGCCGAGGCCATCGCCTCCCACGAGCCGGCCTACGGGGACATCGCCGCCGCCCACGACCCCGCCGACCCCGGCCGGCTCCTGCTCGGCCCGCTGCACCGCCACGCGGCCGCGGGTTTCCACCTCGACGCCCTCTACTCGGCGTTGTTCGTACGCCCCGTACGCGCCGCCGCGAACATGGTGCGCTTCCTCGACCGCGAGGTTGTCGACACCTACGTACGCGGCGCGGCCACCGCACCCCGCCTCCTCGGCGCGGCCGTCCGCCGCGCCCAGACCGGCAATGTGCAGACCTATCTGGGTGCCCTGCTCGCCGGCTCCGTCGTCCTGGCAGTAGCCGCCGTCCTCGTCGCCGCCGGAGCGTGACCCGTGAGTGGCCTTCTCAACGACACCGTGATGCAGTACCTCCTCGCCGCGATCGTCGTCCTTCCGCTGCTCGGCTCCGCCGCCGCCCTGTTCCCGGCGCCGCCCGGGCTGAAGGGCCGTGACCCCGACCAGGCCGTGCTCCGGCACGGCGTGGTCGTCACCGGGGTGGTCCTCGCCCTCGCCGTCGCCCTGGCCGCCGGCTTCGACTACGACGACCCGGCGCGGATGCAGGCCACCACCGACATCAGCTGGATCCCCGCCCTCGGCACCCGGATCCACCTGGGCGTCGACGGCATCTCGCTCCCCCTTCTCGTCCTGACCGCGCTGCTGACCTTTCTCTGCGCGCTCCACAGCTACGGCTCGCCCCCGCGCTCGGGCGGCGCCCGCCCGCGCGCGTTCGTCGCACTGATCCTCGTGCTCGAGGCCGGCACCCTCGCCACCTTCGCCGTCCTCGATCTGCTGCTGTTCTTCCTGGCCTTCGAGATGGTGCTCATCCCGATGTACTTCCTCATCGCCCGCTGGGGCGGTGAGGCCCGCGAGCGGGCCGCCGGGAAGTTCATCCTCTACACGCTGCTCGGCTCGATCGTGATGCTGCTCGGTCTCCTCCTGCTCGGTCTCGAGGGCGGCACATTCGACATGATGGCACTCGCCGCTGACAACGGGTCGTCGATCGGTCACACCACGCAACTGCTCGCGGTCCTCGCCATCGGCACCGGTCTCGCCGTGAAGACCCCGATGTGGCCGCTGCACAGCTGGCTGCCCGACGCCCACACCGCCGCCCCCACCGCGGGCTCCGTGCTGCTGGCCGGCGTCCTGCTGAAGATGGGCACCTACGGCCTCGTCCGGCTGCCGCTGGCGACCGTGCCCGACGGCTTCGCCCGCCTCGCCCCGGTGCTCGCCGTGTGCGGCGTCGTCGGCATCATCTGGGGTGGGCTCGTCTGCCTCGTCGAGCGCGAGCTCAAGCGGCTCATCGCCTGGTCCTCGATCGCCCACATGGGCTTCGTCGCGCTCGCCCTCGCCTCGGGCAGCGACACGGGCGTCACCGCGGCCCTCTACGCCAACATCGCGCACGGGGTGATCTCGGCGCTGCTCTTCCTCGTCGTCGGCGGGCTCAAGCACCACTGGGGCGACGACGACCTCACGATCCCGCGCGCCGCCCTGCGCGACACCTCACCGCTCACCGGGTTCCTCCTCCTCGTCGGGCTCGCCGCGGGGCTGGGGCTGCCCGGGCTCGCCGGCTTCTGGGGCGAGTTCAGCGCGGTCGTGGCGGCGCTCTCGCCCGCCGGGGGGCGCCCCGCTGCGCTCTTCGTCGTCTGCGCCGTCGTCGCGGCCGTCGGGGCCGCGCTCGCCGCCGCCTACTCGCTGCGGGTCGCCCGCCTCGTCTGGCTGGGTGAGGGGAGCGAAGGGAGCGCCCCACCCGGGCGTGAGGTCCTCACCCGGTCCGAGCTCGTCCCGGGTGCGCTCCTCGCGCTCGCCGTCCTCGCCCTCGGCGTCGTCCCCGGGCTGCTGCTCGCCGTCACCGAACCCGCCCTCGTGGGCGTGGTGAGCCGATGAGCGCCCCGCAGCTCGACGTCGTCGTCGCGGCCCCGGTGCTCGCGCCCGCGATCGCCTCCGTCGTGGTGCTGGTGCTCGACGCCGTCGCGCCCCGGCGGCGGCGACCGGCGGTCGCCGTCGGGGTCCTCGCGCTGCTCACCACCCTCGTGGTCGCCATCGGCCTGCGCCTGCGGGCCTCTGCCGGCGGGGAGGTCACGACGCTCTGCCTGCCGGGCGACCCCGCTCTCGCCGTGCGCGATGCGCCCGGCCAGACCGCCAGCGAGTGCCTGCTGCGGGTCAGCCAGTCCG
>DOWQ01000217.1:0-262 GCA_003519485.1 Streptomyces sp.
CGGGGGCCGCGCCCGCCCCGGGAGCCGGCGCCTCCTCGGGAGGTGGCGCCGCCCCGGGAGGGCGGCGCGTCCCCCGGGACACCCGGATTCACCCCCGCCCGCCGTACGGTCAGCCCACCCGCAGCGGCCGGCGTTCGAAGGCGATGCGCAGCTCGTCGCCGATGTGCTCCGCCGTCTCGCGCAGCGCGGGCAGCAGCGTGGCCCGCGACTCCTCGGCCGTGCCCCGTCCGGTGTAGGTGGAGACGTTGAGCGCCGCCAGCGG
>DOWQ01000217.1:308-2826 GCA_003519485.1 Streptomyces sp.
TCCTCCAGCTCCTGGTCGACGAGGGCGTAGCCCGCCGCGGCGACCTCCGCCAGGGCGCGGTCGAGCTCGGCGGGACCGGGGACGGTGCGGTCGGTGAACCGGCGCAGCTCGGCGCCGGCGAGCGCGGCGGCGCGCTCGGCCGGGGGTAGATCCGCCAGCAGGACCCGGCCCATGGAGGTCGCGTAGGCGGGCAGCCGGGTGCCGACGGTGATGTTGATGCTCATGATCCGGTAGGTGGGCACCCGGGCCACGTAGCGGATGTCCTGTCCGTCGAGTACGGCCACGGAGGCCGATTCGTGGACCCGGGCCGCCAGCTGTTCCAGATGCGGCTGGACGATGTCGGTGAAGTCCAGTCCGGACAGATGCGCGTAACCCAGCTCGAGGACGCTCGGCAGCAGCCGGAAGCGGCGGTCGCGGAACTGGACGTAGCCCAGCTGTTCGAGGGAGAGCAGCGCGCGGCGGGCGGTTGCGCGGGGCTGGCCGACTGCTTCCGCCGTCTCGGAGAGGGTGAGCCCGCGCGGGTCGCCGCCCAGTGCCGCGAGCACGTCCAGACCGCGGGCGAGGGACTGGAGGAAGCCCGCCCCCAGCTCGCGCTTGGCGGCGAGCGCGGCGGCGTACGGCCGTGTGCCGGGGCGCGCGAGCCGGGGACCGCCGAGGGCCTTCGCCAGTGACGCCTCCATGGCGGGCAGCAGGGCGCGCAGCCGGGGGAGTGCGGTGGCGGTGAGCGAGGCCGCGGTGTGCCGTCCGGTGTTGCTGACCACGCTCACGCCGCAGACCGCGCGGCCCTCGGGGTCCCGTACGGCCACGGCGACGGCGATCAGGCCGTGCTCCATCCGCTCGTCGTCCACCGCCCACGCGGGGGCGTCCGGGCCGAGGACCATGCCGGCGGCACAGCGCCGGGCGGGCAGCATGTCGCCGATGCGGAAGACGGGGGTCATGGCACGCCGGCGGATCACCTGGGCGACGAACCGGACGCCGTCCTCGCCGTCCGGCACGGCGACCGACACAGACTCGTCCAGCTCGTCTGCGAGCAGCTCGGTGAAGGGCTCCAGCGCGTCGGCGACGCCGCAGCTCGCCAGGTAGGCGTTGCCGAACTCCATCAGCCGCGGTGTGATCTCGACGTCCCGTCCGGCCGTACGGAGCAGCCCGAGCCTGACGAGCGTGCCGACCACCCGGTCGACGGTGGAGCGGGCCAGGCCGGTGGCGTGCACGAGGTCGCTGGGGCGCAGCCGGTGGTTGCCGGGCCGGGCCATGGCGCGGAGCACGGCCAGGCCCCGGTCGAGCGGTCCGACGACCGCGGCGGCCGCCCGCTCCGCACCCGGGGCGGCCGTCCGGTCCGTTGCCGCGCCCGCTGCGGGGCCGGGTGGTGCTTCGTTCTCGCCGGTCATGGCCGGTTCTCCTCGCCTCGACGCCCCGGGGGATTCTCCTGCGGCCGTTGACAGTCCCGCAGGGAAGGCGCAAACTCAGCGCGGCCAGATTATGAACGAAAGTTCACCGCGCGAACAAGTGAGAGGGTATGGCAAAAATTCTCGCCCTGCACGACGCCGTCGCCGAGCTCGTCCACGACGGCGGCACGGTGGCGATGGAGGGGTTCACGCACCTGATCCCGTTCGCCGCGGCGCACGAGATCATCCGGCAGGGAATCACCGATCTCACGCTCGTCCGGATGACACCCGACGTCATCTACGACCAGCTCATCGGCGCGGGTCTGGTGAAGAAGCTCGTCTTCTCCTGGGGCGGCAACCCCGGCGTCGGCTCCCTGCACCGCTTCCGCGACGCCGTCGAGAACGGCTGGCCGCGGCCGCTCGAGATCGACGAGCACAGCCACGCCGGCATGGCCAACCGCTATGTCGCCGGCGCCTCCGGGCTGCCGTTCGCGGTGCTGCGCGGCTACCGCGGCAGCGACCTCCCGACCCGTACGGACACCGTCTCCACGGTCGTCTGCCCGTTCACCGGCGAGGAACTGGCCGCCGTCCAGGCCGTCAATCCCGACGTCACCGTCATCCACGCCCAGCGGGCCGACCACGACGGCAATGTCCAGCTGTGGGGCCTCACGGGGGTGCAGAAGGAAGCCGCGCTCGCCGCCCGGCAGGTCCTGGTGACCGTCGAGGAGATCGTCGACACCCTGGAGCCGCGCCCCGGCGGCGTCGTCCTGCCCGGCTGGGCCGTCACCGCCGTCGCCTGCGTACCGGACGGCGCGCATCCGTCGTACGCCGCGGGCTACTCCGTCCGTGACAATGCCTTCTACGAGGCATGGGACCCGATCTCGCGGGACCGCGGTGCGTTCCAGGCATGGATCAAGGAACACGTGCACGACAGGAGCCAGGCCCGATGACCACCGACGTGAACAGCGACGCCAAGGCCGGCGCGAGCGCCGGGAGTCCGGCCCCCGGCGCGACCGGTGCGAGCCCCGCCTCCGGTGTGACGCCCGACGACGTGACGCCCGACGAACTGATGACCGTCAACGCCGCCCGGGCCCTGTCCGGCGCGCGCAGCTGCTTCGTCGGCATCGGCCTGC
>DOWQ01000217.1:2835-6198 GCA_003519485.1 Streptomyces sp.
CTGCCGCTGTCCATCGGTGACGGTGAACTCGCCGACACGGCCGACGCCGTCGTCTCCGTACCCGAGATCTTCAACTACTGGCTCCAGGCCGGCCGCATCGACGTCGGCTTCCTCGGGGCCGCCCAGGTCGACCGCCACGCCAACATCAACACCACGGTCATCGACCGCGGCCCCGACCGCCCCGAGGGCCGGCTGCCCGGGGCGGGCGGCGCCCCCGAGATCGCCGCCAACTGCGGGCGCGTCCTGATGGTGCTCCGCCACTCCACCCGGAACTTCGTGCCGCGGCTCGACTTCACCACCACCGTCGGCCACGGCAGCGGCCCCGGCGACCGCGAGCGGCTCGGGCTGCGCGGCCGGGGCCCCACCGCCGTCATCACCGACCTCGGCATCCTGCGCCCGGACCCGGCGACCGCCGAGCTCGTCCTCACAAATCTGCACCCGGGCGTGACCATCGAACAGGTACGCGAAGCCACCGGCTGGGAACTCCGTACGGCGGACCGCCCGGCCGTCACCGACCCGCCCACGGCCGCCGAGATCACCGCACTGCGCGCCCTCAAGGCCGCCGGAAGGAGCGCCGCATGACCCGCGACGTCTACATCGTCGACGCCGTCCGCACGCCGGTCGGCAAGTACGGCGGCGCGCTGTCCGGCGTACGGCCCGACGACCTCGCCGCCCACGTGGTCAGGACCGTCACCGACCGCACCCCCGAGCTCGACCCCGCCCGTATCGACGACGTCTTCTTCGGCAACGCCAACGGAGCGGGGGAGGAGAACCGCGATGTCGCGCGGATGGCCGTCCTCCTCGCCGGGCTGCCCGTCAGCGTCCCGGGCACCACCGTCAACCGGCTCTGCGGCTCCGGCATGGAAGCCGTCATCCAGGCGGCCCGGGCCATCGCCGTCGGCGACGCTTCCGTCGTCCTCGCCGGCGGCGTGGAATCCATGTCGCGCGCCCCCTGGGTGCTGCCCAAGCCGGAGCGCGCGTTCCCCGCGGGACACCAGGAGATGTACTCCAGCACCCTCGGCTGGCGGATGACCAACCCGGCGATGCCCGCCGAGTGGACCGTCGCCCTCGGCGAGGGCGCGGAGCTCATCGCCGACCGGCACGGCATCAGCCGCGAGGCACAGGACGCGTTCGCCCTCGCCAGCCACGAGAAGGCGGCCCGCGCCTGGAAGGACGGCGCGTACGACGCGGAGGTCGTGCCGTACGAGGGCAGCGAGCTCGCCCGCGACGAGTGCGTCCGCGAGAACGCCTCGCTGGAGGCGCTCGCCCGCCTCAAGCCCGTCTTCCGCAAGGGCGGCACGGTCACCGCCGGCAACTCCTCGCCGCTCAACGACGGCGCCGCCGCGCTGCTCCTCGTCGACGAGGAGGGGCTCGCGGCCACCGGACGTGAGCCGCTCGCCCGGCTGCGCGCCTCCGCCGTCACCGGCATCGAGCCGCAGTACTTCGGACTCGGGCCGGTCGAAGCGGTACGGAAGGCCATGGCCAAGGCCGACCGCGGCTTCGGCGACCTGCGCACCGTCGAACTCAACGAGGCGTTCGCCGCGCAGTCCCTCGGCTGCCTCGCCGGCTGGCCGGAACTCGATCCCGCGATCGTCAACCCGCGCGGTGGCGCCATAGCCATCGGCCACCCGCTCGGGGTGTCCGGGGCCCGCATCACCGGCGCCGTGGCGCACCAGCTGGCCGCGGCCGGCTCCGGCACGGGCCTGGCCGCGCTCTGCATCGGGGTCGGCCAGGGCATCGCCCTCGTCCTCGAACGCTGACCGGGGCCTCGCGCCGGGGCGAAACCTCCGCCATCGGCGCAGCAGCGCCGCCGTACCGTCCCCCGCCGCCTCCCTGTCGTCTCCCGCCGTATCCCCAGGAGCCGCCCGTATGACCGCATCGCACCCCGCACCGGCGCCCGCACCGGCACCCGCACCGGCGTCGGCCGCCGTGCCGCCGCAGGCACAGCCACCGGTCCTGCAGGCCGACATCGACCGGGACATCGCCCGCCTCCACGCCGCGTACGAGAAGGCCCGCGCGGAGGGCGCACCCGCCGCGCACCACCCCCCGCGCGACTATGCGCCCTACCGCAGCACCGCGCTGCGCCACCCGCGGCAGCCCCTCGTCGCCACGGGCGGCGCCCCCGACACCGTCGAGCTGCACGGGCCCGTCTTCGGCGCCACCGATGTCACCGAACTCGACGCCGACCTCACCCGGCAGCACCACGGCGAGCCGCTCGGCGAGCGCATCACCGTCACCGGCCGGGTCCTGGACCGCAACGGCAGGCCGGTGCGCCGGCAGCTCGTCGAGATCTGGCAGGCCAACGCCTCCGGCCGCTACGCGCACCAGCGCGACCAGCACCCCGCGCCGCTCGACCCCCACTTCACCGGCGTCGGCCGCTGCCTGACCGGCGGCGACGGCACGTACAGCTTCACCACGGTCAAGCCCGGCGCCTACCCCTGGCGGAACCACGTCAACGCCTGGCGGCCCGCCCACATCCACTTCTCCTTCTTCGGCACGGCGTTCACCCAGCGCCTGGTCACCCAGATGTACTTCCCCGGTGACCCCCTCTTCGCCCACGACCCGATCCTGTCCTCCGTCACCGACGACTCCGCGCGCGAACGGCTCGTGGCCTCCTACGACCACGAGCTGTCCCGCCCGGAGCGGTCCCTCGGCTACCGCTGGGACATCGTCCTCGACGGACCGTCCGCCACCTGGATCGAGGAAGGCCGCTGATGACCGGCACACCGCTGCTGCCCCCCACGCCCTCACAGACGATCGGCCCCTTCTACGGATACGCGCTGCCGTTCACGGGCGGCGGTGACGTGGCCCCCACCGGGCACCCGGACACCATCACCGTCCACGGACGGGTGTTCGACGGGGAGGGTGCTCCCGTGCCCGACGCCCTGCTGGAGTTCTGGCAGGCCGGTCCGGAAGGCACGCTCGACGGCGCCCCCGGCTCGCTGCGCCGCGACCCCGTCACCGGGGCCGTCATCGGCCGCGACGGCGTGGACTTCACGGGCTTCGCGCGGATCCCCACCGACGCCGACGGGCACTACGCACTGCGTACGCTGCCGCCGGGCGGCGACGCCCCGTACCTTTCGGTGTGCGTCTTCGCGCGCGGCCTCACGCACCACCTGTTCACCCGCGCCTACCTGAGTGCGGAACCCGCCGACGCGCTGCTGGCCGGGCTGCCGCCCGAGCGCCGCGCGACCCTGCTCGCGCTCCCCGAGCCCGGCCGGCGCCGCACGCACCGGTTCGACATCCGCCTCCAGGGCGAGGAGGAGACGGTCTTCCTTGACTACGTCTGACGACGGCGCCACGGACAGTGCCACAGGCAGTGCCACGGGCAGTGCCGCGCCGGGCGCCGGCCCCACTGCCGGG
>DOWQ01000131.1 GCA_003519485.1 Streptomyces sp.
GCGCTCGTGCTCACCGGCCGCGCCCCCGCGCTGGCCGCGCACTATCCCAGCGCGGGCGGCGCCTTCGACCCGGTGCGGCCGGACGCCGCCTGGCCCGCCTTCCGGGCCGCCGTCGGCAGCGAGACCGCGCGGGTACGGGAGTGGATGACCGGGCCGCCGCAGACGAACGAGGTCGGCCGCGCCAACCTCCTGATCGCCGGCCTGCTCCGGGCCGTGGCCGCGACCCCGCTGCCGGTCCGGCTGTTCGAACTCGGCTCCAGCGCCGGACTCAACCTCCGCGCCGACCATTTCCGCTACACCTCCGAGGACTTCTCCTGGGGCCCGCCGGATTCCCCGGTCGTACTGGAGCACGCCTGGACCGGCACGCCCGCCCGGCCGGCGGCGGCCACTGAAGGACATCCGCCGCTGACCGTCGTCGAACGGCGCGGCTGCGACGTGCACCCCGTGGACCCGCTGTCACCCGAGGGCGCGCTGGCCCTGCGGGCGTACGTCTGGCCGGACCAGACGGAGCGAGCCGCACGCCTGGACGGAGCCCTGCGGTTGGCCGCCGCGGTCCCGGCGGACGTCGAAGCGGTCGGCGCCGCGGACTTCCTCGCGGGCATCCGACCGGAGCCCGGCACGCTCACCGTCGTCTGGCACTCGGTCATGCGCCAGTACGTCCCGGCCGCCGAGTGGACCCGCGTCGAACGCGAACTCGAACGCCTCGCGGCGGCGGGCCCGGAATTCGCGCACATCTCGTTCGAACCGCCCAGGGGAGACGGACCACGATTCCTGCTGACCGTACGGTCCGGCACCGACGCCCCGGTGGCCGTCGCCGAAGCACCGCCCCACGGCCTGCCCGCCCGCGGCCTGGAGGGGCTCAATCCGGCCGCAGGAAACCCAGGACCGCCCTGACGAACTCCGCCGGGCGCTCCGCGTGCACCAGGTGCCCGGCCGGAATGATGACGACCCGGCAGTCCGGGATCTGCTCGGCCAGCTGTTCGATCCCGTCCTGCGGTACGGGGCTGCGCGGTCCGCCGGCCACGGCGAGCGTCGGGGCGGTGATCTCCCGCAGCCCTTCCCACCACGCCGGATCGGGCGTGTCCAGCTGCCCCTTGACCGCGGGCACGACCGCCCAGTCGAAGGACAGCGGCCCGCCCGGCCGCGCCGGGGCCACCGGCTCACGCGGGAACGGCGCCGGCACATCCTCCAGCACCAGCCGCCCGACCCGCTCCGGGTACCGAGCGGCCAGCAGATACGCCACCACCCCGCCCATCGAGTGCCCGATCACGTTCACCCGGTCGAGCCCCAGCATGTCGAGAAAGCGGAGCACGTCGTCGCGCATGGCCTCGAGGGAGTAGTCCCCCGGCCAGTCGCTGCGGCCGTGGCCGCGCAGGTCGAGCGCGTAAACGCGCCAATGACGCGAGAGGTCGGCCGTCACCTCGCTCCAGTCCGCCGCGGTCTCACCCAGGGCATGGAGCAGCACGAGCGGCGGGGCACCGGGTTCGCCGGACACCTCGTGCGCGAGCCGGACAGTTCTCATGCCCCGACGCTACGCGCGACCGACGCCTCGGCCCACCCCGTTCGCCGCGGACCGAACCAACCGCACAAGAACCGCTCAGAGGTACGACCGAGCGCCGACACGGGCGACGGCGGGAAGGTGACCGGCACCGGAGCCCGAGTGGAACCCGCGCCGCAGCCGGGCCCGTCCCCGCTCCCCCAGTGGGTGTCCAGCGGATTTCGGCGCAAGCCGTCCCGTGTCTCATTTCACCGATCGCATCGTGAGACAGCGTTCCGTGCCCACGTCACCCGCCCGTACACTCGTGCCCATGTCCGCACCTGCCTCCCTGCTGTGTTTCGCGCTGTTCGCGACCTCGGCATGGTGCGTCGACGACGGTCTCTGTCGCCGCTGAGCCCTCACCGGCCGACCGTCCCGCCAGGGCCGCAGTGTCGCCGGTCCGCCTCGTGACCCTGTCCTCGCCCCCGCACAGCACCCGGAGTCCTTCCGTGACCACCGCACCGCCCGCCACGGCGGCCCCGACGCAGCCCGCGTCCGCCGCCCGGTTCGCCCCCTCCCCCTCCCCCACATCGGTGCCCCGCCCCGGAGGCCCCGGCCGTCCCGCCGGTCCGCCGCGGGCCGCTCGCCGTGTCCGGCCTGCTCACCGTGGCACTGACCGCGTACGTGTGGTCGACGCACGGGGCCAAGCCGGGTGCGCTGCTTCTGCTGGGCCTCGGCCTGGGCGTGGCCCTGTTCCACTCCCGCTTCGGCTTCACCTCCGCCTGGCGACAGCTCGTCGCTGTCGGCAACGGCACCGGACTGCGGGCGCACGCGCTGCTGCTCGGCACCACGGCGACCCTGTTCGCACTGGTCATCGGCACGAGCACCGGGCTGTTCGGCTCGGCGCCCGCGCCCTCGGCCGGGCCGCTCGGGGTGGGATTGCTGGTCGGCTCGGCCGTCTTCGCGATCGGGATGCAGCTGGGTGGCGCCTGCGCCTCCGGCACACTCTTCGCGGTGGGCTCGGGCCAGACCTCGATCGTGCTCACGCTCGGCGGCTTCATCGCGGGCGCGACCCTCGCCGCCTGGCAGTTCGACCTGTGGAAGGACCTGCCGGCGGTCGAACCGGTCGTCATGGCCGACCACATCGGCTGGTTCGGGTCCTGGGCGGTCACCATCGCCGTGCTCGGCGCCGTGGTGTGGATCAGCCGCCGTGTCCAGGCCCGCCGCAACCCGCCGCCGACCGGCCCGGTGCCCACCGCGCGGGGCGCCGCCGCGCGCTTCGTGCGCGGTTCC